>JAFAKI010000342.1 GCA_019235595.1 Mucilaginibacter sp.
GACCGCGACTATAAAGTAAAATTAGAACAAGCTTTAGCTGCTCAAAAAGGCGCCAGTGCAGGCGTAAATGTTGGCGAATCGCAGATTATTGCTACCGCTGCTAACTCATCAAGTGCTCGCGCACAGGCTGAATCGGCTGCTGCAAGATTAGAGAAAGCTAATAAGGATTACGTACGTTATGCAAACCTGGTAAAAGACGGATCAATCACCCAGCAACAATTTGATCAGGCAAAATCAGACCGTGATGTAGCTGCTGCTACTTACCGTGCGGCACAGGATCAGTACAAAGCTGCTTTGGAGCAGGTTGGAACAAGCCGTAATCAATTAAATGTAACTAACGTGGGTGTTACCCAGCGCCAGGCTGATGTTGACTTCGCAAAATTGCAATTATCATACACCACCGTTTATTCACCTGCCAGCGGTATTACTTCAAAAAAGAATATCCAGCTGGGCCAATTGGTGCAGGCAGGTCAAACTTTGTTCAATGTGGTGAACGATAACAGCTTATACGTTACTGCCAACTTTAAGGAAACACAGTTAACCAATCTGAAAAACGGTCAGAAGGTTGACATCGAAGTAGATGCGTTCCCTGATATGAAACTGCATGGCGAGGTTTATAATTTCTCACCTGCTACAGGTGCTAAATTTTCTCTGTTGCCTCCGGATAATGCTACCGGTAACTTTGTTAAAGTGGTGCAACGCGTACCTGTAAAGATCAAGATCAATGCTGATAAAGAAACACTGGCCAAGCTGCGTCCTGGTATGAGTGTAAACGTTTCTGTAATCTATAAAGACTAAATACAATGGCCGAAACTGGTTTTAGAAAATGGATCATCACTATTACGGTAATAACGGCTGCATTACTTGAGCTGATAGATACCACAATAGTGAATGTAGCCCTGCCGAAGATTCAGGGTAACCTGGGTGCAACCCTTGAGGATGTTGCCTGGGTGGTTACGGGATATGCAGTGGCCAACGTAATTATATTACCTATGTCGGGCTGGCTGGGCAGTTTTTTCGGCCGCAAGAACTATTTCATTGCCTCTATTGTCATCTTCACAATAGCATCATTCCTTTGCGGTAATTCTACTTCGCTGAACGAACTGGTGATATTCCGTTTATTACAGGGTCTCGCCGGCGGTGGCTTGATCTCTACGGGTCAGGCAATTTTGCTCGAAACATGGCCGCGCGAACAGGTAGGTACTGCAACAGCCTTGTTTGGATTGGGAGCCGTAGTAGGCCCAACGGTTGGGCCTACTATTGGTGGGTTCATTACCGAACATTCTACGTGGCAGTGGATATTTTACGTCAATATTCCGGTTGGCGCTATAGCCGCATTTTTTGCTTATACTTTTGTACGCGAAACACCGAAGGATGCTAAAGGAAAGCCCATCGACTGGTGGGGAATTGCGCTATTGGCAATTGCCGTTGGTAGCTTGCAAACTGTTTTGGAAAAAGGTGAATCGGAGGATTGGTTTTCAAAACCTTATATATTGGTGCTTACCATATCCGCAGTATTAGGTACGATATTGTTCATCTGGCGGGAATTGAGTACAGATCACCCGATAGTTAACTTTGCCATTCTGCGGCACCGAAGTTTTGCGGTGGGTATGTTTACTTCGTTTATATTGGGCTTTGGTCTTTATGGGTCGGTTTTCGTCTTCCCGGTTTTTTGTCAGAATTTGCTCGGGTTTAATGCTCAACAAACTGGTGAATTACTATTCCCGGGTGGGTTGTGTACCATCGTGATGATGCCCTTTATAGGGGCGATGTTGAACAAAGGCGTCCCTGCCCAGTTCATGGCTACAGCGGGTATGTTTCTGTTCTTTGTTTTTACCTACATGCTTAGCGGTTCCACGCTGGAAACAGGACAAGGAGATGTGTTGGTGCCTTTGCTGATTCGTGGTGTAGGAATGGCACTGTTGTTTGTTCCATTAACTACGCTTGCTATTGCTGATTTGAAAGGCCCGGAAATTGGACAGGGAACTGGTTTGAACAATATGATGCGCCAATTGGGTGGCTCTTTTGGTATCGCCGCGTTGACTACGCTTATCCATATCCGCCAATTTGACCATCGCAACAACCTGCTGAACAATATAAACGCGTATAACAATCCGTTTTTGCAACGTATGCATATGATGGAGCAGGCATTTATAGCTAAGGGTGCCTCTGCCATTAATGCAACACAAATGGCCTACAGGGCCATTGAGGGTGCGGTTGTAAGGCAATCGTTACTATTAACTTACGACGATGCCTACCTGATATCAGGACTGATCATGTTATTTTCCATCCCGCTGATATACCTGCAGCCGTTTAAAAAGGGCAAGGTAAGTATGCCGGCAGATGCCCACTAAATGATAAAAGCCGTTCGGCTTTTCAACCGAACGGCTTTCCCCAAAAAAAATTTAACAATTAAAAGTTTTGATATTGAACCTCAACGCCTGATCATTCCTAAAAAATCACGTTTTGCAATTGAGTAATCTTAAGCTATAAAATTATGAGTTTTAGAATAATAATATCAAGAAATTAAACAAAATATTACTAACAAAATTCAACCTTTTCACGCCACTGAACATTTCCTCCGCCAAAACGCTTAAGTTCAGTCATCTCTCTTCTTTTAATTATTCAATATTCCGTGCGCCCTCTTATTTTTTAAACAAAATAGCTTAAAATAAGCTTATTATCGTGATATGAAGATTTTAAGCAGGCAATATCTTAAAACACTCTGGAAAGTAATTGTGGCTACCTTTATAGGTTTCATAAATGATAACGGACTAAAACTAAGCGCGTCGCTGGCCTATTACACCGTCTTTTCCATTGCTCCGCTTATTATATTGGTTATTTCCATATCCAGCCTGGTTTTAAGGCATTACTCTTTTAATGATGTTTTGTATGACCAGATGTCGCAATTTATAGGGCATGAGGCTACTGTTCAATTGCAGTTGGTTGTCAAAAATCTCCAGCTTTCGGGCAAAACGGGAGTGGCATTAGTATCAGGTGTCATTATTTTGCTGCTTGGGGCCAGCAGTATGTTTGTTGAGATACAGGATTCGCTCAATATCATCTGGCGGGTAAAAGCGAAACCCAAAAAGGGCTGGCTTAAATTGCTGCAAAACCGTTTCGTCTCTTTTTCGCTGATCATCAGTCTTGGATTTTTATTGTTGGTCAGTCTTATCATTAATATTGCCATAAAAGCTCTGAGTACCCGCCTGGAGCGTTTCCTTCCTTATGTAACCGTAACCATATTCGACCTGGTAAACCTGGCTCTTACCTTGCTGGTCATCTCAGTATTATTCGGGATCATATTTAAATTCCTTCCCGATGCCAAGATCAAGTGGAAAGACGTACGCTCGGGGGCTATTTTTACAGCTTTACTTTTTATGCTTGGGCAATACCTTATTGGTTTATATATACAGTATACCGCCCAGGGGTCTGCTTACGGGGCTGCAGGTTCTATCATCATCATTTTGGTTTGGATATATTATACATCCATCATTCTATACATTGGCGCTGAGTTTACCCAGGTATACGCTGAGGCATGCGGAAGCCCGATTGAACCTGCCGAATATGCGGTACACGTGCAGCAAACCGAAATAGAACACGAAGTTGACAAACTACCACCCCAAAACCCCGATTTACAGGGTAATCTGAAAAAACCAGAAAAGACAGTCGATCAATAATTGTCGTGTATATAGGTTATAATGCGCACCATATCATCGCGCACCTCACGAGTAGGGCGTGTAAAATTATTATTCATAAACGAAAAAGCCAGGCGCTTACCTCTCCGTGTTACCAGGTAGCCGCTTTGATTATGATTATTGGACATTGACCCGGTTTTTGCCCATACAAAGGGCGCTCCGTTATCTGTTTTATAGGCTTTCCGTATCGTCCCAGCAACACCTCCTATTGGCATCATGCTGTGTAACAGCCTATCATTTTTCACTTCGTCGGATATCTTGCATAATAATGCCACCATGCTTCGCGGGGTAAATAAATTGTAGCGAGAAAGCCCTGATCCATCTACCCATTCTGGCGCATCGGGCAGATCGTTCAGGAAATGTGCCTTGGAATAAGCAATTACCGAGTCGGTATTCATCACTTTAAACTTTACCGACGAGCAAACCAATAGTAACTGCTCGGCAATAAAATTATCACTTGGCTGCAACATGTGTTTATAAACGGTATCCGCATTGGCATCATAAACGGTTTTGGCGCTGTCTGGTAAAGGCAGGCGTACTTCGGCAACCTCTTTTTTCAAAGTATCCTGCAATAGGGCCAGCGTTAAAGCGGTACTTGTTTTCCAGGGGATTTCCTGGTGATAATCAGCCGGTATGTTCATCGCGGGATAAACAAACGTATTAGTCAGAAATTCACGCTGAACTTTATACGATGAGGGCTTATAATTACTATCGCATTTTAAATATTGGCTTAAGTAGGATGGCGTGATTTGCAACGCCCCATTTTTGTCGGCCGATAAAAATGCGGCATTATTTTCAAGAGGCAGTTCTGTTATTTCGGCCTGGTAATCGTCATTATAATCGTTCCATGCCCACCCGTTTCCGTAGAAATCATTTTGATATTGCCCCGACGAAAAGAACAGCTTTTTATCTGAATTTTTTAATAGATCGTAGCCCTTTACACCTTTAAGGTCAGTATGCAGAAATGCCGGATCACCTGTCCCCCAAAATATCAGCGAATCATTCCGGGTAATATATTTTAATGTAGGGATCGAGTCGCCCAGCATTTTTAAACAGGTATAAAAAGTGAAGAGTTTGGTATTGGATGCTGGCGTAAAGTACTTATCCGAATTTAGTTCATAAATCATTTTCTTAGCATCCATATCATATAATGCAAAGCCTGTAAAATGATCCTTTACAATCAGCGAATGCTTAAAAAGCTTCCTGATTTTTCTTTTCCTTATCTTCCCCGCATGGGCAGCAGTATTTATCAACAAAAATATTGTCGTTATTAGTAACATTATCAGGCTCCTGCGCATCATATAATTTTAGGTAACTAAACTTTTATCGTAAATTTATTAATCCAATTATAATCAAATTGTTACTTAAACTACTTCATAAGACCAGGCTTCTGCCCGTTTTGGGTTTGATTTGTTTAATGTGTTTTAGTTTTACGAGGGCAAAAGCCCAATATTTCGACATTGATAACGGTTACAAATCAGTACGGATACCATTTAAGCTGGTACGAAACCTGGTGGTGATAAAATTAAAAATAAATGGCAGGGGGCCCTTTAATTTTATTTTGGACACAGGCGTTGGACTAATGCTCATTACCGAACCTAAAATGGTTGACTCCATTAATCTTCAGAATAAGCGAACTATCAAAATGACCGGGCTCGGCGAAGGAGAAGCTTACGAGGCTTACGTAACGCCACCGCTAAAAATTGATATACCCAACCTTACCAGCTATGATGTTGCCGCCGCTATACTTAAAACGGACCATTTTAATCTTTCTAATTTTGTAGGCATGCCCATTCACGGTTTGTTAGGGTACGAATTTTTTAACAACCTGGCAGTAAAACTGAGCTTTATAGATAGTACTATAGTAGTTTATCACCCCCGGGATGCCCGCAGATTCAGAACGGGTGAGAAATTACCAATGACTGTAGAATACCATAAACCATATATTCAGGCAAAGGTAAAACTGCCTAATGGTACCGAACAAACGAGTAAATTGGTGATCGACCTTGGCGCCGGGCACCCAATTTCGCTCGAAAATATGATCAAAAAGAACGGCTTGCCTCAAAAATTCATCATCGCCAATTTGGGAGTAGGCTTGGCCGGACCAATAACGGGTTTTTTAAGCCGGATCGATGAGGTAGATATCGGCAAATACCGGCTGAAAAAGGTCATCACTTCTTTTCCGAACGATTATGACGAAGCAACCATGAAAAGTTTATCTGTTCCGAGAGATGGTAATCTTGGAGTAGGAATATTAAAACGGTTCACCGTGGTATTTGACTACCA
>JAFAKI010000360.1 GCA_019235595.1 Mucilaginibacter sp.
AGCTGATAATGTTTGATAAAATCGCGGAAGCTAACCCCCTCCCAGTGCGATATTTGGTCCCAACCCTCCACACACTTAAAATCGTAGGTTATTTCGGTTTTAGGCAGCTTCATCAACTCATCCAAAGTGATTTGTAAAGTTTCTCCGTTAGCTTTTTTTACCTGCAATTTCCAGTTATCGGGCGGCAGTTTTCCCTCTGAGCCTATATCGCTGTTATGGCGTATTTTTTTAGCAGCCATCTCACGCGGATAAGTTTTCACCAGGTGATTTTCGTTAAAGGTCAACCGCCTGAAAAACAATTCAGTTTTATTTAATGCCTTTCGTAAAGGCTTGCGTGCACCTGCGGTTATACCCGCCGTTTCATCCGGAGATTTGTATAGCCATCGCCATCCGCTGTAAGCTGCCACGGCGTAAGCGCCAAACAGGGTGAATGAGATGAAGTTTCTGCGCTTTATCTTTTGTTCGGTGGTTAATTCTGTATCAGGCTTTTTCATCTTCATTAGTATTACTTTCAATAACAGGTTTGGGTTGCTCGTTTACTACTTCAAAACCGGATATTACCGACCGGAAATTATTCCATCCTGCCAATATCACCTGCACAATGTGCACCAAAAAGAATAAAACATATCCGATAGTCAGCACAAAATGCCATATCCGGGCTAGATGATATCCGCCGCACAACCAGCAAAGCCAGTTGAATTGCACGGGTTTATAAATGGCCAAACCAGTGATTAGTGAGCCAAAACCCATGATAATTATTGCAGTGTAAGCGATGCGTTGTGCGGCGTTGTATTTATCCTGCGGCGGCGCCATTTTCCGGATGTGCAGATCGTGTAATACCACCTGCCAGGCCTCTTTAAATGAATGCTTGTTAGGAACTAATTGTCTCCATTCACCAGAGATAATGGTATAAAGCACATAGAAAAACCCGTTCAGAGCAAAAAACCACATGAACAGGAAATGAAAGGCCATGCCCTCAGCCAGGCGCTGCGGTATATGCAGCCATTCGTAATACCAATCCGGAAAGAAACGCACGTAGGTATGTCCAAACAGCGTTATGCTGTACTCATCATTTGCCCAGTAGATCAGCATCCCGCTCCAGATCATGATGGTCAGTATCGGGAAGTTGACCCAGTGAGTCCAGCGCATTACTAAAGGGTGCTTTTCTTTGATGACTTTCATATTGATTTATTTCATAGCAATAGGTTTAACAATTTCCTCCTTGGGGAGGGGTGCGGTTGAGATGTGAGGTGGCAGGGAGGGGTTTCTACGCTATACATATCCTACACTGGCATATAGTAGAAACCCCTACCTTCCCTTCCCCGAGGAAGGAATCGCACTTCCCACCCCGCATTTTAATCTTTTGCTTAAACCTATCTTATTTACAATTTAGCACTTAAATTTGACGAAAACTGTGCTTTTGCAGCTCCAGTAATCTCACCATTTGAAGTATTCTGCACAAAACCGATTAGCTCAAATTTCTGCGAATCGAATCCATGCGGCAAAGCTATAGTTTCTGTACCATTCGCGCTATTTTTCAATATAATAGTTTTTAGTTGTGAAACGATCTGAACGTGCGACAAAGTACGCCCACCGTTTTCACCACCTTTAACTTTAGTGGTTGCATTTTTTTCAATCAGGGCGATCAATAAGTCGGAGTTACTAGCAGCGCCTGTAACATGATATTGAATATCTGCTTTATCACCTTCAACTTTAATGTTATTCAGACTGATCTCTGTTTTAGCAGAATTTTCTAGTCCGCTTTTTATAGCACTGCGCAATCTGTTTTCATCTGATCCGACAAATTCAGTCCGTCCGTTTACAATAACCTGTGGCGTATATACTTCTGATGATTTCAGCCATCTGCTGTATTGATATTGGCGGTTAGAATAATCATGACTGCTAAAAGCGTCCTTCCATCCCAGGCGGTTCCAGTAATCTACATGGAAAGCCAATATATAAACCGGTTTGTCGGCGCTTTCTTTTTGCACCTTTGCCACCAATGCATCGGCCGGTGGGCAGCTCGAACAGCCCTCAGAAGTGAACAATTCCACCACAGCAAAGCCCTTTCCGGAACCTTCGGGTTTGCTTAGATTATTATTTTTTAAAGTAGTAAAAGCTTCTGTTGCTAAACCGATCAACCCCAAACCGGTAAGTGCGATAAATATTCTGAACGATCTCATTTTTTTGTTTTTAAATTAGACTGATATCTTATTTACGCTTTTGGTCGCTCTGTGATTTGGTTCCTTACAATAAATTTAAAGTTTTTTTGCCTGGGTTAGATATAAATATTTTTGACAGGTAACTTGTAAGGACTTGATCAGGCTCACGACTAACGTGTAACAACCATCAGCATAAATGATAACAAAAACTCACCAGATTGAACCCCGGAACTGGGTAGCCATACATGCCGATTACCTGTATACCTACGCCATTACACGTATAAACGATGAAGAGCAAGCCAGGGATTTAGTACAGGAAACTTTCTTAGCCGCGCTTGAAAAGGTAGATAAGTTTGAGGGAAAAAGCTCTGAACGTACCTGGCTTACGGCGATATTAAAGTATAAGATCATTGATGTCTATCGCAAAAAGTCATCGGGCCTGGTGATAAATGCCGACGTACAACGGGCAGAGCAGGAGCAATCAGATTTTTTTGAACCTGAAGATGGGCATTGGACCAGTGAACATTCACCAATTACTTTTGGAATTGATGAGCACGATCCGCTGGTAAATAAGGAGTTCAACAGCATTTTGCAGAAGTGCCTGCAAAAATTGCCTGCGCTTTGGTTATCTATCTTTACGATGAAGCACATGGATGACCAAACAACCGACATCATCTGTTCAGAATTAAAGGTGACCCAATCTAATTTTTGGGTGATCATCCATCGCACTAAACTTAACCTGAGGGCCTGCCTTCAAAAAAACTGGATATGAAATGGGACCGCTAAAGAAAATTACACATAATTGCCACAAGGCCACCTTTCTGATCGAGAAAAAGTTAATTGGCCGCATTACCCTGCGCGAGGAGATAGAATTGAAGATACACCTGTTTGGTTGTTCGATATGCCGGGTTTATCAACATCAAACTAAGAAAATCGCGGAAATGGTTCGCCAGTTATTTAGTGATGCTTTAAACACTGAAAAGCACCTGGATGAAACCTTTAAAAAAGATTTACAAGACCGTATTGAAGACGAACTGGATAAAAATTAACGTTTGGATAGCGCAACTTTTACTCCCATCAATATAAAAGTAATCCCGGAAAAACGGTTAAGCCAGGTGTTGGCCCTTCGGCTATTGCTCAATTTTTTTGAAAAAGCCGAGGCAAATAAAGTCAGCATCAACAACCAGGTTAACCCAAGAATGGCGTAAGTAATCCCCAGGAAAATAAAAGGCACCGGGCTGCTGATGTATTCCCTTTTGATAAACTGCGGGAAAAACGCCAGCACAAACAAGGCCACTTTTGGGTTTAGTACGTTATTGATCACTCCGGATATAAAATTTTGCTTGCCGGTTTTACTATTCTTTTGCGGCGTCTTTACGTCAATAATGCTCCCTTTTGAAATCAACTTAGACACACCTAAGTACAGCAGATAGGCCGCGCCAAAATATTTTAATATGGTAAACGCCAATACAGATTTTGCGACGATCAAAGAGAGCCCCAGCGCTGCGAATACAGTATGAACCAATACGCCCGTATTGATCCCCATTGTAGCATATATGCCTGCCCGCTTGCCCTGAGCGATGGATTTGTTCAAAATAAATATTGTATCTAATCCCGGTGTCAACACAAAAATGGTTGCTGCTATCACGAAAGTCAGGAAGTTTTCAATGCCAATTGACTGTAACATAGGGGCAAAAGTACTATTAACGACCCGGTAAATAAAAAATTTAAAATTCTCTGTAAGTTTTGTTTGGTGTAGCCGACTAATCAGGAAAAGTATAAGAAATCATTAGTAAAACTAAAAACAACCGTATGAAATCAATTTCAAAAGTAGTTATGGCTGCCGTAGTTGCAGCTAGCTTCACCATCAGCGCTCAGGCATCAGTAAAAAGTTTACCAGTTGATACCGGTAAGATGGATAAAATGAGTCATGATAAAATGAGTCATGATAAAATGGGCAAGATGGACCATAAAATGAGCAAGATGGATCACAAGATGGATAAGATGAAGAAGGGCAAAATGTCAAAAGACACAACAAAAATGTGAGTTGTTTTTGTTTTGATTGGTAGAGGGGTTAGCCCCTCTACTTTTTTATAAACCATTTAATGATGAAAAGATATTTACTAATAATAACTGCTTCACTATTCTCCCTGCAAACAATGGCGCAATCTGGGTTGAAAAAAGGCGATAGCGCCCCCCAATTTTCAGCTACCGACAATACAGGAAAATCGCTGGAATTAAAGACACTTCTTAAATCGCATAAAGCTGTGGTTCTGTTTTTCTACCGTGGCCAATGGTGCCCGTATTGCAATAAACAGGTCAAAGAATTGCAGGATTCGTTACAGTTACTTACCACCAAAGATGCTTATGTGGTAGGCGTTACTCCGGAAACAGGTGAAAACATCAATAAAACTATTGATAAGACACATGCTTCATTCTCTATCATTCAGGATAAAGGCTACAAGATAATGAAGGCTTATGATGTGAATTATACCGTAAGCGAGCAAACTTTTGCGCAATTAAATAAATACGGCGTTGATCTGGAGAAAAACAATGGTAGCCGCGATCATGTTTTACCTGTTCCGGCCACCTATGTGATCGACAGGTCCGGTAAAATCATCTATGTCCATTTTGACAAAGACTATACAAAAAGGGCTTCGGTGCGGGCCATATTAGATGCTTTAAATTAGAGATGGGCAACGGTTTTAGCCGTTGCTTTTATCTTTCTGCGGCACTGTCATGCTGAAGAATGCCAGATCTTCGCCATCGCGCCTGAAATCATCCATCCGCACTAACCCAGCCTTTTCCAGAACCTTTTGCGAGCCGGTATTGCCCAATGTGGTTACACCAACGATTTCCTTTGCGTCGGTATGCGTTAACGCGTAACTCACCATAATAATAGCCATTTCGCTGGCAATGCCTTTACCCCAATATTTGTGGGCCAGGGAGTATCCTAACTCTATCCGCCCTTCTTCGTCGTAGTAATTTCTGAGCAGGCACATACCGATATAGTCGCCGTCGATATTGCTGAATATCCCCCAGCGGCCCAGCCCTGTATTTTCCTTGTAGGCTTCAATAGTTTTTCTGAAGATTTCGATTTGTTCCTTGCGGCTTCTTTTAGGTAGATGGAGGGTCACTCTCGGATCATCAAACATATCCAGGTAGGTAGCTTCCTCTTCAGGCTTAAAATCGCGGATAACAAAACGTGGTGTTTGGGCTATAATGTGCATGATGACCAAATCTATGATATTTGTCTGAACCATGATTTAACGGATTAAAGGATTTACATGATTATG
>JAFAKI010000153.1 GCA_019235595.1 Mucilaginibacter sp.
AAAGAAACCAAATAATTTCTTAAGGCAGTTAATTCCCGGTTTTGGTAATATAAAAAGGGGAGAATGCCCTATTTTACAGCTTCCTCCCCTCAACTGATTATAACAAATTAATCAACAACAACTACATGGACGGTGTATCCGCCCGTAACCACTTTGCCAATACGCTGAACGATACGGAACAGGAAGGTTTGACCGACCTCGGCATTGTCAGGTACTTTGCCGGTAATTGCTAAAGTGCGGCTCTCAAGCGGGCCAAAAGCGGCTTTCTGCGTAACTCTCCCGTGTCCATCTTCCCCTTCCAGTTGTTCTTCCGCTTCATGCAGTGCACGAGCAAGCAATTTTTCCACAAACTTTACGCTTTCGGTAATAAATTTAGCAGTTCCTTCAAGTATGCTTAGCCCAAAACTAAGGTCGGCATGTGCCGGTGTAAGATTGGCGGGAAGATTCGCCGCGCGCATCTGAACCAGCGGATGGATGTTTTGCACACGTAGAGGCTGGATATCAAACCTCAGTTCTTTGGCCTCATTGAAAATGTTGATAGCCTTTACATTGAGCGAGAAATGCATGCCTTTTTTCAAAAGGATAAGTTGCTCGTTTTTCTGCCCCACGTGGCGGTCGTCAACGGGGTACATAGGCGCAGTCAGCGGATCGGAGCCGGGTATAAAGGCTTCGGCAACGAGGCATTCGTGCCCATTATTGACCACAATGGGCACCCATGGATTGGGGCATTTTACATTAACCGACCAGCCCGATGGTACATTGGCATAGGCAACGCCCAGCAGGTGTGCGTTTGCTTCGGTGATCGCAAGCGCCGGGTCGGCCCACCAGAATTTAACCTGGACAGCTGTTGCAAATTGGAAACCATAATTGTTTATCCTTGCATAAACGGTATTATTTTCGCCCGGTATAGGCTGGTTGATACCGGCCGAGCTCTCAACCCAAACATCTGGCGACTCCCAGAATACCGTTCCGGGTGCCAGCGGCCTTGCGCCAAAATCCCCATAGTTGTCCCTGATTACGAGCCAGGGCGTATAGTGCCTGGTCTCGCGCTGTTTGCCGAAGTTTAGCGGCGGTATTTGTGGGGCATGAAAACGTTTTACATCCCCAATATTGTCCTTGAACGTTAGATCAATCTTTTGGCCTTTTGCTGCTATTGTATTTTCCATGATTTAAGTTTTTAAATGATCTTTTAAATAAATTACACCTCTTCTACATCCAATACCGGCAGTGTGAAAGGATTAGAGCCAGTTTGAGGGTTCCAGTCTTTCCATCCGTAGCCGCGGTCGCCGTCAAGGTTGAATTCTGGCAAGGCTGCGCCATTGGCATTCAGCACCTGGTTAGCGTTGGAAACAGCGTCGCCAAATAATTCATAACTACTTGGGTACGGAGTTGGATTAAGCATACCGCCATTCAACAGCCCCAGACCATTCACAAACGTGTTCGGATACAGGTTAGCCGCGATTGGGTTGTGCGTTGATGGTGTTTCGGTTTGTATATGAAGAGGATATACGCCGAAGTTTAGGTCGGCTGCAGGAGCGATACTGCTTGTTGCATCCAAATAGGAAGGATAGCCTTTTTGGTCGACGGTAGCGTTTTCGCCCGAGCTCAGGCTGTTTGATTTGCACAGAGGAATACCTGTTACATTTGGTACAGGCGAAATGTCAGAGTTAAACGGAGCGGTAAGATCAGTTCCCGGTAGGGTCTCATCTGTGCCCATAACGTTTACCACCGCGCCAAGCATCATTGGCGGCGGATAGGCCAGTCCACCCATCACCAGCGCATTTTGCAACATGTTTTCCTGGTCGATCAGTGTTTTGCGCAACCAGAAGAGCTCGTTGTTGACTTTATTCCAGTCGATGATAGGCTCGTTCAGTGCCGCTGCCAATGCAGCCGCCCCGCCAGCAAAATCGCCCCCAAGGATAGAAAGGATACCGAATATAGCCAGCAATGCGGCGCATATGGCAGCGCCAATGTTCACCCCTGCCTGTGATGGCGATGGCGTTCCGCCCGATGATATCCATGATGGTTCGGGCTGACCTGTACCTGGCCCGACAATATTTGTGCCCACCGCACCGCGGCCGGAAGTCATGAACCAATACACCGAAAATGCACCGACGTAGGCATTGGCCAACGTCCTGTTATTAAATGCGGGAATAGGTGCGTTTGTTGAATCCAGGCCTACTATAGGCAACTCAGCTGCAGGATAAGTAGCATTTAGCGCAGTGGTAAACAAATCCTGTATTTCAGTCGGGAATGACCCTGGTAATGCACCCAGATTACCGCTTGCCATAGATTTTAATGCTGTTGGAACATCGTCCGGTGCCGCATCTGCAAGGTTGCCCACATTAAACTTGTCCTGTAGATTTCCGCCGTTGCACAAGGCCGGCCAGCTGTTGCCGGTCAGCGGATCGAAATACTCGGGCAACGGGTTGTCGCCTGTCATGATTGGATTGGGGGTTTGCTCAAAAAAACCAAAGGTCCATGAGTCGACATAATTGCCCACAAGCCGGTTCCTCCACCAATGGGTGCGATATGGGCCACCAGTAATGTTATTGATGAATGGCTCAGATGTCACTGAAGTCGACACATGGCACATCCAGCCAAACGCATAGGCCTTTTGATTGTCCGTGTTCGCATGGCTTAGCAGGTTTTGAGCAAATTCGCCCGTTTTGTGCCAGCGCAGGAACTCATGTCGCCTGTCAACAATAATAGTCGCAGGCTGAGGGAAGCTTTCATTCATCTCCATCCAGGGGCCCTGGGTGATGATAGCGCCTATAACAACCTGCAGCAAAGGTAGCATAGATGGAAGGCCTTTAAGCGAATTGCTCATATTCTGAAAGTCAGATAATTGCCCGATGATCTCGGCGAGTCCAATTTCATCCTTGTTCTGAACAATAATCTCCAGTTTGTTGAAGAAATCGGTGATTTTATCCAGTATTGGCCATACGGGCTCTACCAACGAACTAAAAAGCACAGAGTATATCGCACCAAGGGGGTTGAAATATAGCTCGAAGGCTAAGCTTTGATTGGCAGTAAACAGGTTTGACATGGCGGTTTGGATCGCTGTGGTTTGCATAGCAATCTGCGCCGGGGTCAGCACCGTGCCCGATGTTGCGGGCGGAATAAAATTAGACAGGAAAGTCGCCAGCGCGGGGCTTACCGGGGTATACCGTAGCATGTCGGGACCCATGGCGCCCAGCACTGCAAATTTTTTAAGCTGACTGCTATTGTTTATGTTGATTGCGACAGGGTCGCCCAGGCCCACACGTTGTTGTATGACCTGGTCAAGTACTTCAATGTGATATGCGAGATTTGGCATAATGATACGTTTAATAGGTTAATAAATTGAATTTCTGTTAAGTCTCGAATGGCACGTATGAACTGTTCATACCAAAAGCCAATAAGGAGTGGTTTTTAAGATTTCTTTCATTGGTGATTTGATGTTTTTCAGGCTTACTCTTGGATCGGATTTTCGGCTTTTTCCGTAGATGTTGTTTAACAAAACTATAATGCTTATTAAGAAATATATATAGTGTAATCACTCAAAATAAATACGTAGTTTTACGCAATTTTATGTGTTTAAACAATTGATATTCAGTATAATTTGTAAATTATTGAAGTTGGGGAGATGATGTAATCTATAATTAAATTGATAATGAAAAAAGTGTTAAGAATAAGCCTCCTTGGCAAACTTTTATCATTTAAAATTGATATAGATTTAAACCGGTTATTATTTGCATTTTAGCCGGGTAATACAGCGCCATGAATCGTCTCGCCAATTCTACCTCACCATATCTTCTGCAACACGCCAATAACCCGGTCGACTGGTACCCCTGGGGCGCCGAAGCATTGCAAAAAGCAAAGGATGAAAATAAGCTGATCCTGGTGAGTATCGGTTATTCCGCCTGCCACTGGTGCCATGTAATGGAGCATGGAAGTTTTGAGGACGAGCAGGTAGCGGCGGTAATGAATGAATATTTTGTTTGCATTAAGGTAGACAGGGAAGAACGTCCGGACGTCGACCAGATATATATGAGTGCTGTGCAGCTGATGACTGGCCGGGGTGGCTGGCCACTGAATTGTATTTGTCTGCCTGATCAGCGGCCCATTTACGGAGGTACCTATTTCCGCAAAAACGACTGGGTAAGCCTGCTCTTTAACCTGGCCGATTTTTATAAGCAAAAACCTAAAGAAGCGGAGGAATACGCGGTAAAGTTAACCGAAGGCATCCGGCAGTATGAATCGGTAAAATTTATTGATAGTCAGCCGGAATATGCAAAGGAAGACCTGGAAACAATCCTGAAAAATTGGGAGCGGTATTTCGACAGGGTTGAAGGTGGAATAGGAAATGCACCCAAATTCCCGATGCCAAACAACTGGCTATTTCTGATGCGTTATGCGTTTCTGATGCAAGATGATGACATAACACAGCAAGTGAAACTCACCCTGCATAAAATGGCCTTCGGAGGCATTTACGACCATATCGGTGGTGGTTTTGCGAGGTATTCAGTCGATGGCTATTGGCATGTGCCACATTTTGAGAAGATGCTCTATGACAATGCACAGCTGGTGGCATTGTATTCAGAAGCGGCTGTTTGGCAATACGATCCGCTATATCCGCAGATTGTAGATGAAACTATTGCCTTTATAAAACGTGAACTAACCTCGCCAGAAGGTGGTTTTTACTCTGCTCTGGATGCGGACAGCGAAGGGGTGGAAGGGAAGTTCTACGCCTTTACTAAAGAAGAAATAGAAAAAATACTTGGTTCAGATGCAGACCTGTTTTGTATATATTATCATGTGACCGACGATGGTAACTGGGAAGAAGAAGAAACCAATGTATTCTTCAGGAGGGAAACCGATCAGCAACTGGCTGAAAAATTAGGTTTGGCGGAGAGCGATTTAGTCTCTAAAATCAATACATTAAGAAATAAGGTACTGGAAGCACGCAGCAAGCGTGTTCGTCCGGGATTGGATTATAAAATATTAACCTCATGGAACGGCCTGATGCTGAAAGGACTTTGCGAGGCTTACCGGGCCTTTGATAAACCAGAATATTTAGAATTGGCTTTGCGGAACGCGGAGTTTATTACAGGCAATATGATAAATGATGAAGGCAGGCTACGCCGTATTGCCTCACCTAAATTCTCTCCAAAGGAGAGGACACTAAACACCCTCTCCCTTGAAGAGGGCCGGGGTGAGGCAACTGTTGCCTTTCTGGATGACTATGCTAACCTCATTGATGCTTTTATCGCTTTATATGAAGTTACCTTTAATGAGCAATGGCTGCAAAAGGCAAAAGCCCTAACCGATCAAGCCATTCAACATTATTACGACAAGCAAACCGGGATATTTTATTTCACAGCTGCGGATGACGAACAGTTGATTGCACGCAAATCGGAGATTATGGACAGTGTTATACCGGCATCCAATTCAGTAATGGCCAATAATCTTAAAAAACTGGGTTTGCTTTTTGACAAAAACGAGTACTCAGAAATTGCTGCTCAGCTTTTACGCAATGTGATAGGGCAGATTGCTAAATATGGTTCGTCTTATTCCAACTGGTGCAACCTGTTATTAAACGAGATATTTGGCGTGTCCGAGGTAGCAATAGTTGGTGATCAGGCTGAGACGCTTCGGATTAAAATGGAAAAAAATTACATTCCTAATAAAATAATGTTGGGAGGTAACAAAGGAAGTTTACCTTTGCTACAAGATAAGTTTTCCGCTACCACCCGCATATTCATTTGTAAAGACAAAACCTGTGGTTTACCATCTGAAAATACCGAAGAAGCACTAAAACAAATCTGGAATTAAAATACTTATCAAAAAAAGATACAATGAAGATCAAACCACAACACGTAGTGTCATTAACCTATGACCTGTATGTGAAAGAGGATAACGGCGCCGAAGGATTAGTAGAAAGCGCTACCGAAGAACAACCGCTTGTTTTTTTATACGGCGCCGGACAAATGCTGCCAAAATTTGAAGAGAACCTGAGTGAACTTTCTACAGGTGATCCATATGAATTTCGCCTGGCAGCAGAAGACGCCTACGGTCAATATGACGACGAAGCTGTAGCCAGCTTACCAAAAGAAATGTTTCAGGGAACTGATATTCCTGAGATAGGAAGTACGCTGCCTCTGCAGGATAATCATGGCAATCATTTCCAGGGACAGGTAGTTTCTGTAGCGGAAGATTCTGTTATCGTTGATCTGAATCACCCAATGGCTGGTCAGGAACTGCATTTTAAAGGAAAGATCATCAATGTTCGTCCTGCAACACCTGAAGAATTGTCTCACGGCCACGCGCACGGTCCTGATGGACACCATCACCATTAATATCGAATGTCGAATATGCAATTTCGAATGTTGAAGTGATATTTCATTATTCAGCATTCGAAATTCGGTGTTCGTTATTTCAATAGCCCATAAACTCAAGCCCCCCGCTTGAGTTGAGTATGCATCTGATGAGGATACGGGAAACTACAGGCTGTCCATTATAAGTTGCGGGTACAAATTGCCGGTCCTCCTCTTTAAACAAATTAATGTGCATCGTTATGGTTTGATTATATTGAATCAGCGAGCAATTAGTGTGGACTTTAAAATCGGCCAATCTGCCTAATGGGCTTATCACGAGTTCAACAATAGCGATACAACCGTAGGTGCTGTATTGATAGGGGTCAAAAGGGGGCCGGTATAATCCCAGGTAAGGCAGATAACCGTAGTATCTACCGCCTACCTTCAACGGTTTGGTTACTTTATCCGTGTCGGATATTTCTTTATCGATACCATAGGAAAAATCGGACGATTGAGCAAATTCTTTTGCTTCGTATTGAATCGTTCCGGTATTATAATCATACACCTGCATCAATTTGCCTCTGGGATCATAAAATCGCCAGGTTCCTGTTTTTTTGTTATTTATATAATTGCCCTGGGCGACAGGAACCCTCCGTCTAAAAAGTGCTTGATAGACCCCGTTTCTTATCTCCTGACGATCCTTCAATACCTGGAATTTTTCAGTAACATTGTCGTTGAGTTTATTCTTTTTTTCAATTGTCTCCTGGGCAAAGCAATTAGTCACATAGAAAAAAACACAAAAAAACAGCAGAAACTTCTTCAAAATTGATGGTCGGTTTGCGGCAATAATAGAAATACTTTCCGGATTTTGAAATAGTGAGTGGTCAATGGTCAATAGTCAATAGTCAATGGTCAATAGTGAGCTGACTTATATCCGTTACAACTAATACAACCAATCCAACAACTACAACTATTACAACCTCTACAACCAATCCAACTAATCACTAAACTTGTAAACAAAACTCCACTATGCCAGTCAGCGACGATCACTCCCATTACAAACCAGTAAGTTTTTCGCAAACTACTATTACTGAACTGATGATACCCTCCTATTCCAATTTTGGCGGAAAGATACATGGCGGCATCCTGTTATCGCTGATGGATAAGGTAGCTTATGTGTGCGCCGCTAAGCATGCCGGGAATTACTGCGTTACTGCTTCTATTGACACAGTAGATTTTTTGCAGCCTGTTGAGGTAGGCGACCTGGTATCGCTTATGGCATCCGTAAATTATGTGGGTAAAACGTCTTTGGTGATCGGTATCAGGGTGGAATCGGAAAATATCAAAACCAATAAAGTTTATCATACCAACACCAGTTATTTTACGATGGTTGCCAAGGATGAGCAGAATATGCCGGCATTAGTTCCAGGATTGATTTTGGAGAACAAGGAACAGGTGAGACGCTTTGTGGAAGCTAAGCGCCGCAGACAATTGAAACAAAACTACAAACGTGAAGCGAGCGAGATAAAAGTGCCTGAAAACGAGGAACAATGCATGGAAATGCTTGCAGACGAACGTTGCATCATATCATCCTAAAACGTACCTTTGGGGGGGTATTTCCTCAAACTAAAGGCTGTTTTTACCGTATCAAATTAAATGAAGATTTTTATTGGTCTGGTGCTTATGCTGCTGATACAGAAAACAGCTGTCGCTGGCAGTACTGTGCCTGCTTCTTCCTCAAAAGACACCACTTATGCCGTCAGGCAAACAGTAGACCATCTTAACGACGTAGCTTTTGGCCTTTATCTTAATGCACCGGACTCTGCACGGGCCATTGCAGAAAAAGCGCTCCTTTTATCCGAAAAATCGGATTATAAGGCTGGTATTGGTCGCAGCTTTCTAAATATCGGCCATGTTTACTGGTCGCAGTCATATTACCCTATAGCGTTGGTCTATCTTAACAAAGCGCTGATCAACCTACCCAGGGAGAAGCCATTGCTATTAGCCGATTGTTATGAGTTAAGAGGACGCACATATGCCGAGCTTGGGAATTACAAAGATGCACTCAATGATCTTTTGATTGCTGAGAAATTTGCCGGTAACGATATTGATGAACTGGCGGAGGTTCATAGCGAACGTTCATATGTTTACATGCTGCTTAAGGATTATGATAAAGCCACAAAGGAGGCAAACCAATCATTAGCCTTAAACAAAATTGCGAAGGACCCTAAAAGCATTGCCATTGTGTATGGCCGGTTAGGTAGCATATGTATATACACTAAAGATTATAAATGCGCATTGGCTTACTCTGACACGGCGTATCAGATGAGCCAAAAGGTTGGTAACAATCGCCTGCGTGCAAAAACCCTGGTGGGGTATGCTACCATCTATAATCTGCAACACAAGTATGATAAAGCAATCCCTTACGCTAAAAAGGGCGCAGCATTGGCTGATAGTATAGGTGTAATGGACGCTCTGTCGTTGGCATACCAGGAAATGGTAACCAGCTATGAGCAAAAAGGGGATCTGAAACAGGCGATGGCATATGAAAAGAAGTATGTTGCTATCGGGGAAATACGGAATAAGTTCTACCGCTCTAAAAACGCGCAACTGATTCAGAGTTATTTGGATTTGGATAATCGACTTGATGCCATTGCGACTTTTGAACGTAATGCCAAACAAATAAAAGCGAAGATGCAGTTTCAGCGCATCATTATTATTTCGCTGAGCTTGTCATTGCTGGCTGTTATTACCCTGTTGTTGATCACCTATCATTTTTATAGGCAAAAGAAAGATTTGAGCGAAGAATTAGGCAGAAAACATAATGCCCTGCTTGAACATAAAAAATTGATAGAGGCGCAAACCGAGAACCTTCAAATGATCAGCAAAGTAAAGGATAAACTGCTGGCAGTTATAGGGCATGACCTGCGCACGCCATTGGCCAACCTTCGGAATATGGTCGAGATGTTTGAGGCCGACTATATCTCTCCGAATGAGATACATGGGTTGATGAAGGATATTAATCCATTGGTAAAAAGTGCTGAGTTAACCCTGTCAAACCTGATGGAATGGGCCGCCAGCCAGATAAGGGGACGAAGCATCAACTCGACCAGGTTGGATATATTTTTGTTGGGTGTCGAAATGGAGCAAACATTCTGTCATGCACTTCATCAAAAAAATATAGAGTTTTTAAACCAGGCCACCGCAGGACAATCTGTTATGGCCGATGAAAACCATATTAAGGTGGTACTACGCAATCTGATCAGCAATGCTATCAAATTTACCGATGTGAAAGGAACGATTAAACTAAACTCAGCCTACGAAGAAAATAAAGTGATCATCAGCGTTCAGGACACGGGCAAAGGGATGACTACTGATGAGGTGGACAAGTTGTTTTACCCCCAAACACATTTTTCACAGCCAGGTACCTTAGGCGAAAATGGCACCGGTATAGGCTTGCTGTTGTGTAAAGAGTTGGTTGAACTAAACGGTGGCAAGATGTGGATCAACTCTAAGCCGGGTAAGGGCAGCACTTTCTTTTTCAGTTTACCGCTAAACGCAGAATATGCCTGATTCACGATAAACAATCGCTTCAATTGTAAAAAGAGAGATACAAACGTGTCTCTCTTTTTATTTTACACTAATTAATAAAATAGTACCATAACTTTTATCAATGTAATTTTTAATTTAGTGAACCCGATTATTTAGTGTAAACCAAACACCGTTTTTCCTAATGAAAAATAAAATCCCCAGATGGCTGGTTTGTGCCTTTATTAGTTCATTGGTTTTTAGCGCTAATGTTTATGCGCAGGTGGGCATATTTGATAGCCAATCCGATGTTGGCCCGGTAAAACACCCGGGTACGGCCGTGTTCGACACGGCTACTCAGCGATATACTCTCTCGGGCTCAGGCGCTAATGTTTGGGGTACACACGATGAGTTCCATTTCGTATGGAAAAAGATGAAAGGTGATTTTATTCTCCGGGCAAACGTTGCATTCATAGGTAAAGGCGTTGAGGCACACAGGAAAATAGGCTGGATGGTACGCTCATCACTCGATACTAATTCAAAGCATATCAATGCGGTTTTACATGGGGATGGTTTGACCTCCCTGCAGTTCAGACGCACTGTTAGTGGTACAACTGAAGAAAAGAAATCGACCATAACTCATGCCGATGTGATCCAACTGGAAAGAAAGGGGGATTCTTATATCATGTCCGTAGCCCACAAAGGCGAAACTTTTGTTAGCGAAAAGCTGGATGATCTGGAGTTGGGTGATGATGTTTACGTTGGCATATTTATTTGCTCGCACAATGCCGATGTAACTGAGAAAGCAACTTTTGATAATGTGCGCATTGTTGTTCCGGCAGGGAAGAGCCTTGTGGCTTACAGGGATTACCTGGGTAGTAGTATTGAAATGCTCGACGTTGAAAAGGCAACCAGCAAAGTGATTTACCAGATACCCGGCTCACTCCAGGCACCAAACTGGACAAAGGATGGCAAATCGCTCATTTACAACCGCGACGGTAAACTATATAATTTCGACCTGGCTTCAGGTACACCGAAAGAGATCAATACCGGTGTTGCCAATAAGAATAACAACGACCATGTGATTTCATTCGATGGCAAAATGCTGACCATCAGTAGTGGGAACGGTGAAAAAGGCGCTTCGTTAGGCTTCACGGTGCCGATCGGAGGCGGCGAAGCGAAGCAGATAACAGCGACGGGCCCGTCGTATATGCATGGCTGGTCGCCCGACGGTAAATACATTGTATTTTGCGGCGACCGGAATGGCGAGTATGATGTTTATCGCATCCCTTCAAAAGGCGGACCTGAAGTACGCCTTACCGACGCAAAAGGATTGGATGATGGTCCCGAGTATAGTCCTGATGGCAAATACATTTATTTCAATTCAGTTCGCAGTGGTTTAATGCAGATTTGGCGTATGAAACCTGATGGCAGCGAACAAACCCAATTAACCAACGATGATTTTAATAACTGGTTTCCGCATGTTTCGCCTGATGGAAAATGGACAGTCTATATTACCTTTCTGAAAGATGAAGTTGCTCCCGGCGATCATCCATTTTATAAACACGTTTACTTAAGGATAATGCCCGTAAGCGGCGGTCCGTCAAAAGTAGTGGCTTACCTATATGGCGGGCAGGGTACTATTAATACCCCATCATGGGCGCCGGATAGCAAACACCTGGCTTTTGTAAGCAATTCCAATTTATTATATCCGGTATTCCCAATAGGTCAATAAATTTATAAACAATTATAAACGCATAAAAATG
This sequence comes from Mucilaginibacter sp., assembly GCA_019235595.1. Classification (GTDB taxonomy): domain Bacteria; phylum Bacteroidota; class Bacteroidia; order Sphingobacteriales; family Sphingobacteriaceae; genus Mucilaginibacter. The sequence continues at coordinate 11,594 of JAFAKI010000153.1, forward strand.
AATAGTTCACGCAGAAATTTTATCAAGAACACTACCATGGCGGTTGCAGGAGCTGCCTTGTTGTCAAAATCAGTCGATCTGTTTGCGTCATCACCAAAGAAAATTGAGCGACTCGGCTTGCAGCTTTATTCTGTACGCGATGCCATGCACGCTGATCCTAAAGGTTCACTGAAGAAGTTATCCGACATGGGTTATATTCATGTAGAGCATGCTAATTATATCGATAGGAAGTTTTATGGTTATAGTGCGAAGGATTTTAAAAAATTACTGGGCGACCTTGGCTTGCTAATGCCGAGCGGTCACGTAGTAATGACCGAGCATGATTGGGATGCATCAAAAAATGATTTTACAGATAAATGGAAATATACGATCGAGGATGCAGCCGAAGCAGGTCAACGCTACCTGATCAGTCCATGGCTGGACGAAAGCCTGCGTCATGACCATGATAAATTAAAATGGTTTATGGACCTGTTTAATAAATCTGGCGAACTGGCACAGAAATCCGGCGTTCAATTCGGATATCACAATCACAACTTTGAGTTCAGCACCAAAGTAGGTGATGGTACTTTATATGATTTCATCCTTGCCAATACCGATCCTAACCTGGTGGCCCAGCAAATGGATATGGGTAATATGCTTGGAGCAGGCGGTATTGCTTTAGATCTGATAAAAAAATACCCCGGGCGTTTTGAACTGCTGCACGTGAAAGACGAAATAAAGAGCACAACTGGCGGTGGTATGGACGGCTACGACAGTACCATACTCGGGCAAGGCGTAGTGCCGGTAAAAGAAATTGTTAAGGAAGCCAGGAAACACGGTGGCACTTCACAATTTATCATCGAGCAGGAATCTTATCAGGGTAAAGATCCATTCGATTGTGTAAAAATTGATTTACAAATCATGAAAAAGTGGGGATTCTAAATCATTTTCGTGTAATTTGGACACTTAGTTATCACGCAAAGAGATTCAGGAAGATAAATCAATATTTTTATGAATTTTTTTACGTTATAATTTTAATAGTGTCAATTATACATCTATATTGTGCCCGGGCTATTTTGAGAGAGGTAGCTAACCAATTTAATAACCAATTTTAACCATGGACAGGCGTACGGCGATCCAAAATCTGGCTTTAGTGATAGGCGGTGCAGTGCTTTTACCGCACTGTACAAAAAGCAGCCCAACAGCGCACTTCAAACATTTCGATATAACATTCGACCAGCAAACGCTGATAACCGATATGGCAGAAACCATCATTCCCAAAACAAATACCCCAGGAGCCACTGATTTGAATTTGTATGGCTTCGTTATGAAAATGATGGATGAATGCGCAAAAAAAGAGGATCAGACCGCTTTTATGAAGGGCTTGGGTGAATTTGATTCAGTTACGAAAAAGATGTTCAATAAAACATTCGCTGACTGTAGTAAGAAGGAGCGGGAAGATGTGCTCAAGAGTTTTGAAAAGACTGACAATGGTTATTCCAAAGATCTGCAGGCATTTTACCAGGGCGTAAAAGGCCTTACGGTGTTTGGGTATACAGAATCGAAATATTTCATGACGAAAGAAATTGTGTACGAATTGGTACCCGGCAGATATAATGCGTGGTATCCGGTAAAAAACGGGAAGGCAGTAGCAAAAAATGGCTAATTTAAATATTGATAGCGCCAAAGAGCGCACCTTCGATGCGATAGTAATAGGCTCGGGGATGAGTGGCGGATGGGCCGCAAAAGAGTTGACCGGCAAAGGATTGAAAACATTGATGCTGGAACGCGGCCGCGACGTAAAACACCTGAAGGATTATCCAACGACTAACCTGTATCCCTGGGAATTTGAGCACAGAGGCGAAGTACCCACGGACATCCGGGAAGCTAACCCGGTAGTTAACCGTTGCTACGCTTTCAAAGAAGATGCCATGCACTTTTTTGTGAAAGACCATGAGCATCCTTATGTACAAACCAAACCGTTCGACTGGATTCGTGGCTACCAGGTTGGGGGGAAATCCCTGCTTTGGGCACGCCAAACACAGCGCTGGAGCGATTTCGATTTTGAAGGCCCTGCGCGCGATGGCTTTGCTGTAGACTGGCCTATTCGCTATAAAGATATTGCACCATGGTATAGCTACGTAGAGAAATTTGCAGGCATATCGGGCAATAAAGACGGACTTGCAGAACTTCCCGACGGTGAGTTTTTGCCACCATTCCCTTTAAATGCAGTAGAAAGTTATTTCAGCAAGCACGTTAAAGAAAAATATCAGGGACGTCATGTGATCAGTGCCCGTTGTGCGCATTTGTCCAAACCCAACCAGATTCACTTGGATCAGGGCCGTTCACAATGCCAGGAACGTACGCTTTGCCAGCGCGGTTGCCCTTTTGGTGGATACTTCAGTGCTAACGCTTCAACTGTTCCATGGGCATTAAAATCGGGCAATCTTACTTTAAGACCTTTTTCAGTAGTGCAATCCATAATTTATGATGAGCAAAAGGGCAAGGCAACAGGTGTGCGCGTTATTGATACCAACACCAAAGAAACTATCGATTATTACGCCCGCATCATTTTTGTGAATGCGGCAGCTTTAAATACCAATCTTATTTTATTGAATTCTACCTCGCACCGCTTCCCTAATGGTTTGGGTAACGATAGTGGTGTGTTGGGTAAGTATGTTGCGTTCCACAATTATTCGGCCCATATTGGTGCTGAGGTTGAAGGCTTTGAAGAATGGGCTACCGATGGCCGGAACCCGGCAGGCGGCGGTTACATTCCACGCTTCAGGAATGTATTTAAGCAGGAAACCGACTTCCTGCGCGGATATGCCTGTGGCTTAGGAGCATATCGCGGGTACAAACATAAATATGAAGGAGTAGGAGAGGATTTCAAAGCTGGGCTGTCGGGGAAAGAATATGGTCCCTGGTATATCGGCTCGCACCTAATGGGCGAAACTATTCCAAAGGCAACCAATTTTGTATCGCTCGACCCAAGCCAGAAAGATACATGGGGCGTTCCGCTGCTAAAAATTTCTGTCGATTATGATGACAACGATATGAAGATGCAGAAGGACTACGTAGAGCAGTTGACCGAAATGTTTACCAGTGCCGGGTTCAAAAATATTAAGGCTGAAACCAATCACCAGGCACCCGGATTAGACATTCACGAAATGGGTGGTGCAAGGATGGGCAATGACCCAAAGACCTCAGTTTTGAACAAATGGAACCAAATTCATACTTGTAAAAATGTTTTTGTAACGGATGGCGCCAGTATGACGTCTACTTCATGTCAGAACCCTTCGCTTACTTATATGGCATTTACGGCAAGGGCGGCAGATTATGCAGTTTCTGAGATGCAAAAAGGAAATATTTAAGGGCATTTTTAGGTCATCAAAGCTTATATAAAATAGTGTAAAATCACTTATAGGGCTTTAAAAAGGCGTTATTGTGTTAAAAAAACACAATGGAACATAGGAGCGAAAATTATTTTTTTATACATTAGTCGGACTAACCAATTTTAACAAAAAAATCATGTCTACAAACACATATGACGCGATCGTCATTGGCTCAGGTATCTCGGGCGGATGGGCAGCAAAGGAGCTTACTCAAAAAGGATTAAAGACCATAATGCTTGAACGTGGTCGAAACATTGAACACGTAAAAGACTATGTGAACGCGAACAAAGCGCCATGGGAGTTTACCCACCGGGGTGAGCGTACAACACAAATGGTAAAGGATTATCCTGTATTAAAAAGGGATTATCCGCTTAATGAAACCAACCTTGACTACTGGGTAGATGAAAAAGAAAGCCCATATGTGGAAATTAAAAGATTCGACTGGTTCCGTGGTTATCATGTGGGTGGTCGTTCGCTGATGTGGGGCCGTCAAAGCTATCGCTGGCACGATACTGATTTTGAAGCTAACTTAAAAGACGGTATCGGTACTGACTGGCCTATACGTTATAAAGATTTGGAGCAGTGGTACACCTATGTAGAAGGATTTGCCGGCATTTCCGGAAACAGAGATGGTGTGCCTATTCTTCCTGATGGCAACTTTATGCCGCCAATGGAGATGAACTGTGTGGAAAAGGATGTGGCGGCACGTATTAATAGCTTATACAAGGATCATCGCTATATGATTATTGGCCGTACGGCCAATATTACCAAACCGCTTCCCGGCCGTACTAATTGCCAGTACCGTAACAAATGCTGGTTAGGCTGTCCGTTCGGTGCTTATTTCAGCACACAGTCGTCTACTTTACCTGCCGCAATGGCAACCGGTAACCTGACTGTTAGACCGTGGTCGATCGTCACCAAAATATTGTACGATAAGGATACCAAGAAAGCCAAAGGTGTTGAGGTATTGGATGCGCAGAATAACAAAACCTACGAGTACTATGCAAAGATTGTTTTTGTGAATGCATCAGCGTTAAACTCAGCCTGGGTGTTAATGAACTCTGCTACTGACATTTGGCCTGATGGTTTGGGCAGCAGCAGTGGCGAACTAGGCCACAATCTTATGGACCACCATTTGGGTGTCGGTGCCGGCGGTACAGTTGAAGGTTATGATGACAAATATTACTTCGGTCGCCGTGCTAATGGTTTCTATATCCCGCGTTTCAGGAACCTCAATGGAGAAAAACGTGATTATATCCGTGGATTCGGCTATCAGGGCGGTGCTGGACGCGAAGAATGGGGTAGAAGCATTCCTGAAATGAGTATAGGTGGTGCATTTAAAGATGCATTATCAGAACCAGGACAGTGGACCATTGGCATGGGTGGTTTCGGCGAAACTTTACCATATCACGAAAACCGTGCTTACCTGGACAAAGACAAAAAAGATAAATGGGGACTTCCTGTATTGGCAATTGATGCTACCTGTAAGGATAACGAATTGAAGATGCGTGTCGATATGGCCAATGATGCAAAGGAAATGCTGGAAAAAGCCGGTGTGAAAAATGTACACACCTTTACCAGTGAACCTGTATTGGGTCGTGGTATCCACGAAATGGGTACTGCGCGTATGGGGCGTGATCCCAAAAAATCAGTACTCAACGAATGGAACCAGGTATGGGACGCTAAAAATGTGTTTGTAACCGATGGCGCGGCAATGGCATCAACTGCCTGTCAGAACCCATCATTAACTTACATGGCATTAACTGCCCGCGCAGCTAACCATGCAGTTGAGGAGCTTAAGAAAGGGAATATTTAAGATTGGTGAGTGGTTGATTAAGTTGATTGAGTGGTGGTTCGATATCTTTTTAACTCAATCAACTTAATCCAACTTAATTAACCATTCAACTTAACAATCACTAATTCAGTAATTCACTAATTATTAAACATATACCAATGACTGAAGAACCAAAAGATACCCCCAAAAATCCCACTAGGCGGGATTTTATCAAGAATACTTCGCTTGCTGCGGCAGGTTTTATGATTGTTCCGCGTTTTGTTTTAGGCGGTAAAGGCTTTATTGCGCCAAGCGATAAGCTGATGGTTGCCGGTGTAGGTGCTGGTGGTAAAGGACAAAGCGATATTGCCAATTTTGCTAAAAGTGGCAAAGCCGAAATCGCTTACCTGTGTGATGTGGATGATCGCCAGGCTGCGACCAGCGTTAAAAATTTTCCTAAAGCAAAGTATTACAAAGACTGGCGGGAACTGCTGGATAAAGAACACAAGCATATCGACGGTGTTTCGGTATCAACTCCCGATCATAACCACGCTATCATTGCCTACTCTGCCATGCAGTTGGGTAAAGGGGTCTATGTTCAAAAACCATTGACCCACGATATTTGGGAAGCACGTTTGCTAACAGAAGCTGCAAAGAAATACAAAGTAGTTACACAAATGGGTAACCAGGGTGCATCAAATGATGGCACCCGCCAGATGGCCGAATGGTATGATGCCGGTATTATTGGCGATGTACATACCGTTTATTGCTGGACAAACCGTCCGGTTTGGCCTCAAGGTATTGCATGGCCTCCACCACAGCCAAACATTCCAAAGGAACTAGATTGGAACCTGTGGTTAGGTACCGCGCCGAAAAAAGACTATGTAGATAAACTAGTGCCATTTAATTGGCGGGGCTGGTGGGATTACGGTACTGGTGCATTAGGCGATATGGGCTGCCACCTGGTTGAAGCTCCATTTAGGGTATTAGGCTTGCAGTATGTTAAAAATGTACAGGCTAGTGTTGGAACCGTTTTTGTTGACGAGTTTAAACAAGGCCATTTCCCTGAAAGCTGTCCTCCGTCAAGCCACATTACTTTAACTTTCCCTAAGACTGATAAAACCCAGGGTGATGTTACAATGCACTGGATGGATGGTGGTATTCAGCCTGAAAGGCCGGATGAATTAGGCCCAAATGAAAGATTCCCAGGCGAACAAGGTAACGGTACGTTGTTTATCGGTACCAAAGGAAAAATGTATGCAAGTACTTATTCTGATGGTGCAACATTATTGCCACTGGCACGCACCAAAGAGGTAACCGTAGATAAAAAATATGACAGGGTACCGGGTGGTGCAAATGGTCACTACGCACAATGGGTAGAGGGTTGTATAGCCGGTTATGGCAAAATGGAGATGAGCTCATCGTTTGAAAAGGCCGGTCCGCTGACTGAAGCCTTATTGATGGCAAACCTCGCTGTTCGTGGTCATGACCTGAAAGGCGGTCAGATAACTTACGAATGGGACAATAATGCCATGAAGGTGAGCAATTTTGATGCGGTAAACGAGTACGTGAAGCGCAACTATAGAGAGGGATTTGTCTTAAAAGGATAAGTAAATGCGCGGATTTGCAGATGAGAAGATGTGCAAATGGTATGAATAATAATGAAATTATATTAGTACATTCACTTAGTCAAACCAATTAATAAATCAGTAATTCATTAATTCAAAAAATAAACTAAAGAAATGAATAGAAGAGAAGCCATCGGCCGGGTAGCCCTGATTATGGGCGGAACCATGATAGGTGCCGAATATCTTTTATCGGGCTGTAAACCAAAGGCCGCCAAAGTAGAGGATCTGTTCGATACCGATCACGTAGCGTTTCTGGATGAAGTAGCCGAAACCATTTTACCGACTACCAGTACACCCGGTGCCAAAGCTGCCGGTGTGGGTAACTTTATGGCTGTAATGGTGCGGGATTGCTACGAGCCTGCTGATCAGGATATATTCTTAAAAGGTCTTGGCAAGATAGATGACGCTGCAAACAAAAAATTCAGCAAAAAATTCCTGGATCTGGATACCACCCAGCGTACAGCATTACTGACTGATCTGGATAAAGAGCAACAGGAATATTCAAAAACCAAAAAACCGAAAGACCCTAACCACTACTTCCGTATGATAAAAGAGCTGACTTTGTTTGGCTATTTCACATCTGAGGTAGGCTGTACAAAAGCGCTACGTTATGTACCGGTTCCGGGAAGATATGATGGCTGCATCCCTTACAAAAAAGGTGATAAGGCTTGGGCTCTGTCGTGATAATTAGTTGATTAAGTTAAGTGGTTGATTGAGTTGAATGGTTTTACATTTTTTGACTCAATCAACTTAATCCAACTTAATCAACCATTCAACTACTTAACAACAAACTACTAAACTATTTATGAGCAAAAGAAAATTGCGCATGGGGATGGTTGGCGGTGGTAAAGATGCTTTTATTGGCGCTATACACCGCATTGCTGCAAACATGGACGGTCTGATCGAACTGGTTTGCGGTGCGCTGAGCATCCACCCCGATGTGGCAAAAGAAAGTGGTAAAATCCTTTTTTTACCGGAAGACAGAACCTATTTAAGTTACGAAGAAATGATTGCGGCTGAGGCAAAACTGCCCGCTGATAAGAGAATGGACTTTGTAACGATCGTCACCCCAAATTTCGCTCACTTTGCTCCGGCTATGCTGGCATTGGAGAATGGATTCAATGTGGTGATCGAAAAACCCGTAACTTTTACTTTGGATGAAGCCAAACAACTGAAAAAGAAGGTTGAAGAAACCGGATTAATGTTATTGCTGACACATACTTATTCGGGTTACCCAATGGTAAAAGAAGCTCGTCAGTTGGTTAAGAGTGGTGCCTTGGGTAAAGTGCGTAAGATTTATGTTGAATATCACCAGGGCTGGCTGAGCAAACTTTCAGAACGTGAAGGAAATGCGCAAGCGGCCTGGAGAACCGACCCTAAACGTTCTGGCAAGAGCGGTTGTATGGGTGATATAGGTACACACGCTGCTCATCTGGCTGAGTATATTTCTGGACTGAAAATCACTCAAATGTGTGCTTCCTTAAATACTGTAGTGGAAGGTCGTTTGTTGGACGACGATGGCGGAATATTGCTCCGCTTTGAACAAAATGCGACTGGCGTGCTCACGGCATCACAGATTGCAGCAGGTGAGGAGAATGCATTGAAAATACGCGTATATGGTGAGCATGGCGGTTTGGAATGGGCACAGCAAGAGCCAAATACATTAACCGTTAGATGGAGTGATAAACCAGCTCAAACATTCCGTGCAGGCAATAATTACTCGGCTTGGGAGTCTACTTATGCCACACATAACTGCCGTACACCAGGAGGTCACCCTGAAGGATATCTGGAAGCATTCGGGAACCTTTACCGCAATTTTGCTTTGAGCCTGAGCGCTAAGCTGAATGGTGAAGAGCCACATAAGGAATGGTTGGATTTTCCGGGAATTGAAGACGGCATCAGAGGTATGGCCTTTATTGACAATGTGGTTGCTTCGAGTCAATCTGAGCAAAAATGGACTGATTACGTGATACATTAGCAGATGTGCAGATTTCAAATGTGCAGATTGAAAATTGCAGGTTTGAGTTTGATTTAATTATAAAATAGAAGTTGGTCCTCAGATATCAAATGACCAATGACTAATGAACCCATAAACCAATGACTACAATCAAAGGGCCGGCAATATTCCTGGCGCAATTTATTGGCGATCAGGAGCCGTTTAATAACTTAACGTCAATATGCAAATGGGCAAAAAGCCTTGGCTACAAGGGGGTACAATTGCCGACAAATGATGCTCGTTTTATCGACCTGCAAAAAGCTGCCGAGAGCAAAACTTATGCTGATGAGATAAAAGGGCAGGTAAATGCATGTGGATTAGAGATTACTGAATTATCTACTCACTTGCAGGGTCAATTGGTAGCCGTAAACCCTATTTACGATACCTTGTTTGATGCATTTGCGCCGCAGGCTTATAAAAATAACCCTGTTGAACGTCAGAAATGGGCCGTTCAGCAGGTTAAATACGCCGCTAAAGCGTCTCAAAATTTAGACCTGAATGCGGCTGTTACCTTTAGCGGAGCATTACTTTGGCCGATGATGTACCCATGGCCACAGCGCCCGGCGGGGTTGGTTGAAACCGGTTTTTCTGAATTAGCTAAACGCTGGAGACCAATACTGGATTATTACGAAGAATGCGGAATAGATTTGTGCTACGAAATCCACCCGGGAGAAGATTTGCATGACGGTATTACATATGAAATGTTCCTGGATCACGTAAATCAGCATAAGCGTGCTTGTTTGTTGTTCGATCCGTCGCACTTTGTATTGCAATGCCTGAATTACCTGGAGTACATCGATAATTATCACGAGCGCATCAAGATGTTCCATGTAAAGGATGCAGAATTTAATCCTACAGGCAAACAAGGCGTATATGGTGGTTACCAGAATTGGGTTGATCGTGCGGGTCGTTTCCGCTCTTTAGGGGATGGCCAGGTTGACTTTAAAGGGATTTTTAGTAAATTGACTCAATACGATTATACTGGATGGGCAGTGCTTGAGTGGGAATGTGCATTAAAGAACTCTGAAGATGGTGCAAGAGAAGGCGCTGAGTTTATTAAAAATCATATCATAAGGGTGACCGAGAAGGCATTTGATGATTTTGCTGCTTCCGGGTCAGACGAAGGTTTTAATCGCCGTTTGCTGGGACTGGAATAATTGTTATTTCCCTTATATTTAAACTAAAGAACCAATTTAACCCTAAAATACAATTCATGGAGAATATCAACCGTACACAACTTTTCCGGGCAAGTTGCCTGTCATTGTTAGTTACTTCTTTGTCGTTTGGCATCCGCGCCGGTATATTGAACGAACAAGGTGTTCACTTTCATCTAAATGCATCAGAATTAGCAACGATAGCCGGAACAGCGTTCTGGGGTTTCCCTTTAGCCATCATTATCGGCGGAATGGTTGTCGATATCATCGGCATGAAAAAGCTTTTGCTCTCCGCTTTTTTCTTTCACCTTGCTGGTATCCTGTTAACAATTTTTGCTAATGGATATTGGACCCTGTTCCTTTCCACATTACTTATTGGCATTGCAAATGGCACAGTAGAAGCAGCGTGCAACCCATTAGTAGCATCGCTTTACACAGATAACAAAACAACCAAGCTGAACCATTTTCACCTTTGGTTCCCGGCTGGTATCGTGATCGGTACCCTGGTTGTGTTTGGTTTGAATTCTACACTTGCTCACGGAGCCGCAGACAAACCCTACTGGATTTCGCAGGTCGAGGTTGCTGTAATGCTGATTCCTACATTGATTTATGGTTTCTTGTTCTCGAGGTTGAAATTCCCTGTTACAGAGCGCGTTGCTACTGGAGTGAGTACGGCAGATATGTACAAGGCATTAATCAACCCGCTTCTTTTGTTTATGATCATTTGTATGTTTGGAACAGCTATAACGGAGTTGTTTACAAACCAATGGACCGACGTGCTGTTCAAGACAGTAACAAGCAACGCTATATTAATA
>JAFAKI010000284.1 GCA_019235595.1 Mucilaginibacter sp.
TCGAGGAACCGCAACCAAATACTTTGTTTTTGCTGGTCGCACAAAACCAGGACCAGATATTGAATACCATTTTATCGCGTACCCAATTGGTGAAAATTCCTGCTCTGACTTATGATGAGATCAAAGAGGAACTGATACAAAATCACCATCAAACTGAATTCGCGGCAGCAGAAATTGCCTATTTAAGCAACGGCAACCTGACCGAGGCCCTTTCTATGCTTCAGCAGGAAAACAAAGGTTACCATACATTATTTGTACAATGGCTACGTTTATGTTTCGGCAATAAAGGACCTGAAGTAATGGATTTTGTGGAGCAAACCGCCAAAATGGGCCGCGAAAATCAAAAGAACTTTTTGAGATACGGCATCAGTTTTATACGTGAATGCTGCTTGCTGATGGCAGGAGCAGAAACACTGGTTCATTTACCGCCAAATGAATTGGAAACGGCACAAAAGATGACTAATGTGATGAATACCGCCATGGCACAGGCCATCAGTACCGAACTGGAAAAGGCGCATTATCATGTGGAACGAAATGCGAATCCGAAAATCTTATTTTTAGATGTATCTTTACAAATTATTAAAATTTTAAATTTTAAAACGCTCCCTGCGGGGACTCATTATATACCGAATTAAACTATGGGATGTGGAAGTTGCTCATCAGGCGGATGTACACCCGCCGGCTGTAAAAGTAATGGCTCTTGCCTTACTAACGGCTGCAGCAAATTAGATGTTTACGACTGGCTGTCTAATATGGACATGCCGGCAAATTATAAGGCTTTTTCTATTATCGAGGTGAAATTTAAAGGTTCGCGCAAGGACTTTTATGTCAATACCGATAATATTTACCTGGAGGCCGGCGAGCTGGTGGTTGTTGAAACACCGACCGGAGGTTTCGATGTGGGCCACGTTTCTGTAACCGGCGAGCTGGTGCGCATGCAGATGGTAAAACACCGCGTTAATGAAGCCGATGTAACCAAAAAAGTTTATCGAAAAGCTACTCCGGCCGATGTGGACAAATGGAAAGCTGCTAAAGAACTGGAGTGGGAAACCATGCATAGAACTCGTAAGCTGGCTTTGGAACTTGGTCTGTCAATGAAGATTAGTGACGTGGATTACCAGGGCGATAAAACCAAAGCAACCTTTTATTATACGGCCGAAGGCCGCGTCGATTTTCGTGAATTGATCAAAAAAATGGCAGAAGCCTTTAGGATCAGGATCGAGATGCGGCAGATCGGTATGCGGCAGGAGGCAAGTCGTTTGGGCGGCATCGGGTCATGCGGTCGTGAGCTTTGCTGCTCTACCTGGTTGACGGATTTCAAAACAGTTTCGACCTCTGCAGCGCGCTATCAGAATCTTTCGCTAAATACATTAAAGCTAGCCGGTCAGTGCGGTAAATTAAAATGCTGCCTCAACTACGAGCTGGATACCTATATGGACGCGCTGAAATATATTCCGGATAATGTGAATATATTAAAGACCGAGAAAGGCGACGCGCGTTTGCAAAAAACAGATATCTTTAAAAAGTTGATGTGGTTCAGCTATCCAATGGAGGATTCGTGGATACCGTTGGAAATTGACCGCGTAAAAGAGATACAACAACAAAACCGGGAGGGCATTATTCCGCCAGACCTTGGTGAAATTGTCGAAATAGAAAGTAAACCGGCAAAAGTGCTGGATTACGAAAACGTGGTTGGCCAGGATAGCCTTACCAGGCTGGATGAGCGCAACCGCAACAAAAAGAAAAATAAGAGCAAGAATAAAAATCAGGGCAATAAAGCCCCGCAGAATGTAGTTGTTCAACAACAGCCAAAGGAGCAAAAACCCGCAGAAGCTAACAAAAACAATGGCCAGAATAACAAGAACCGCAACAACCGCCGTTTTAAACCGAACAGGAATAACCGGAACGACCAGAACAAAGGGAATGAGAGCGGCTCGTAACTTATTTTTTGCCGCATTGCCTGTTTTGGCCATGCTTTTTCTGAATAGCTGTAGTGATCCTGGCATGATTATCGATCAAAATACCCCGGTCGATAATCATAACTGGTCGTATGCCAATACGGTAAAAAACACCGTTAAAATTGATGACCCGTCAATCGCTTATAATATCTATATTAACCTGCGTGTTACCGGCGAATACAAATACTCCAATATATTCGTGCTGTTGCACAAAGGTGGCCCTGGGCTAAAAGGAACCACCCGTTTTGAGATTAAACTGGCCAATCTTGACGGCGAATGGCTGGGGCAGGGCTCGGGAAACTTGTACAGTTACCAGGTACCCATCATGACCAACTTCAAATTCCCTGCAAAAGGCACCTATTCTTTCAGTATCGAACAAAACATGCGCGATAACCCGCTGCACGAAGTGAACGATGTGGGTATGAGGGTGGAAAAGGCTAAATAATTTTTAGCCTTGTTCTCTTAAATTTCCTACCTTCGTTTTGCTAAAATTTTTATCAAAATGAGTGTGGTTCTTATTGTTGTTTCTGTCATAGTATTGATCGTTGCTGTTGTTCTGTTCCTGCAAAAACCAAAAGCGGTTAACGGGGATTCAGAGGAGGAGTTGAAACAATGGCGCGAAGAAAACAGTCGGCTTCAGATCAGTCTGGCCAAAGCTGAAGAGCGGGCTGCTGGGTTGATACAGGAAAGAGATAAAGCTGATAAATTATTACAAGATGAGCGCCTGCGGCATGACCAGGCTGTTACTAGTCTAAACTCAGAATTACGTGCCGAACAGAACCGCATGGCAAAAGCCGAAGAAGCCTTTAAAGCCCAACGGGAGCGTTTAGCTGAGCAGGAAAAATCCATGCAGGAAATACAGCAAAAATTTCAACTCGAGTTCCAGAATATTGCGAATAAACTGCTGGACGAAAAATCTCAAAAATTTGTTGAAACCAATAGGGCGAACCTCGATATACTATTAAATCCCCTTAAAGAAAACATCAAGGCTTTTGAAGAAAAGGTGGATAAGGTATATAACATGGAGGCTGCTGAAAGGAATACGCTGAAAGGTGTAATATCACAGCTAATGGAGTTAAACAAGCTCATCAGCAATGAGGCACAAAACCTGACCAAAGCTTTAAAAGGAGACAGCAAGAAACAAGGGAACTGGGGTGAAGTAATCCTGGAGCGGGTGCTTGAACGCTCAGGTTTGGTGCGAGACCGTGAATACCGCATGCAGGCTAGCTTAATATCTGCGGACGGAAGCCGATTACAGCCTGACGTGATCATTGATCTGCCGGATGAAAAACACCTCATTATCGACTCAAAGGTTTCTCTTGTTGCC
>JAFAKI010000332.1 GCA_019235595.1 Mucilaginibacter sp.
AGCTGTGCGCAGATACCAGTAGCGACAGGCAATGTAGGCGGACAGGCGCAGATTCAAAATGTACCCTGGCTGTTTTATCCGCTCATTATGCCTCTATCAAAACACCCGGTGGTAAAGAACCTGGATGCGATACGGACTGAATTTGTCAGCACGATTGATACACTGGCGATAAAAGGCGTGAACAAAACTGTATTGCTGTCGTCATCGCCTTATAACAAGAAATTTAATACGCCTTATTTGCTTTCGCTTCAAATGCTGGAGCAGGAGCCGCAGCCAAAAGATTTCCAAAGCACGACAAAACCCGTTGCTGTGCTGCTGGAAGGCAAATTTAAATCCGACTTTTTGAACAGGCCGGCGCCTGAAGGATTGAACGAAAAAGTAGAGTCACTTACCGAAAGTAAGCCGACCAAAATGATCGTGATCAGCGATGGGGATGTGTTCAAAAACCAGGTGGGTTCAGACGGTTCACCATATCCTTTAGGCTATGACCGTTACACCCAGCAAAGCTTTGGCAATAAGAACCTTTTGCTGAACATTGCCGACTATATGACCGACGACTCAGGCCTGATTGGTTTACGTACCAAAGAGATACAATTGCGCCTGCTGGACAGGGCCCGGATACGCAGTGAAAAGCTGTACTGGCAGGTGATAAATAATGTTATTCCTTTGGGTTTTGTGTTAATATTTGCTATTTTTCAACATTATATTCGCAGGCGAAAGTATGCTCATTAAAATTTATACTTTTGACTGCTAAACACGATTCAGATATATGAGATTTATAGTTTCAACGTCCACATTATTGAAGCAATTACAGTCGGTAAGCGGCGCTTTAAGCAATAGTACGGTTTTGCCTATCCTGGAAAACTTTTTATTCGAGATCAAGGACGGAAACTTAACTATTTCAGCTACGGACCTGCAAACCAGTATGACCACTTCCTTAACGGTTGACGCAAAGGAAAATGGCCGCATCGCCATCCCTTCACGTATCCTGTTAGATACCTTAAAGTCATTGCCCGAGCAGCCTATCGCTTTCAATATTGACGATACTACCTTTGCAATTGAAATCAATGCCGGCGACGGTAAATATAAACTGAGCGGAGAAAACGGTGAGGATTTCCCGAAGATCCCGGTGGTTGAGAATGCATCATCCGTAAACCTGCCCGCTTCAGTATTGGCCGAGGCTATCAATAAAACCATTTTTGCGGTAAGTAATGATGAGTTGCGCCCTGCCATGACAGGTGTTTACTGCCAGTTATCAACCTCATCGTTGACCTTCGTATCAACCGATGCGCACAAGCTGGTCCGTTACCGCAGAAAAGATGCAAAAGCTGCAAGCACAGCATCTTTTATTTTACCAAAAAAAGCGCTAAATTTGCTAAAATCGGCTCTTCCCTCAGAGGACATTAATGTGTCTGTTGAGTATAATAGTACGAGCGCGTTCTTTAAGTTTAGCAATATCAACCTGGTGTGCCGTCTGATAGACGAGCGTTATCCTGATTATGAGGCGGTTATCCCTAAAAATAATCCGAACAAACTTACGATAGACAGGCAGGCGTTTTTAAGTTCGCTTAACCGCGTAGCCATCTATGCCAATAAAACTACCCACCAGGTAAGGTTGAAGATCAGCGGAAGCGAATTGAATATTTCATCAGAAGATATTGATTTTGCAAATGAAGCACACGAGCGTTTGAGCTGTCAGTATGATGGCGAGGATATCGAGATCGGTTTCAATGCAAAATTTTTGATTGAAATGCTAAAAAACCTGACCGGCGAAGAAGTGATGCTCGAAATGTCGACACCAAACCGCGCAGGTTTATTATTGCCGCAAAACGGTGATGAGAATGAAGACGTGCTGATGCTGGTGATGCCGGTAATGCTTAATAGTTATGCTTAAGTTGTAAACTTAAATTATAAATCCAAATCCAGAGTCCGGTGCAAAAGCCGGACTTTTTTGTTCAACCCAATAACAAAACTGAGTATAAGCAGTTATATAGCAAATGAAAATCAGGTTATCGGCATTGTTTGTAATTGCTTTTATCATTGGATTATCTGCCTGTAAAAAGACATATGACGATGCACCAAAGGTTGTGTCCCAGGTTGCCTTAAATGTAGTGAATGCATCTGCTGATACAGTTAACATTTATCTGAACGGCAGCCGGCTTAATACAACCTCTGCCATTCTGCCTGGTTATTCGACGGGGTATTACCGTGTTCCCAAAGGTCAACAGATCTACGAAATAAAAAAGCCGTTCAACATATATGCCAATGCAATTCAAACATTGT
>JAFAKI010000198.1 GCA_019235595.1 Mucilaginibacter sp.
CGCTATTAAAACTATAAGCTATCAGCAATTTGAATCACAAATACTAAAAAATCATGACGCTGAAAAACTGGTTGCCTATAAGAACGGCGATTTGGTTATAGTAGAAGTTTATATTAAGAAAGATGCCCTTAACAAACAGCTATATAACGATGTTCGTGATCAAAAATCGATTACGGGCGGTACAAATAATGGACCGCAATATCAGTTTACCGATGCTTCTTATGAGAGTTTGAAGCAAACTGTAAGCGCAGCTGAAAAAGATCTTCCGGATGCACAAAAAACGCCAATTGAGTTTACCCAGCATGAAAGCATATTAGGAAACTGGCTGGTGCAAGGCATCATTATGGTGGTGCTGTTTGCAGCGGTCTGGATATTCATTATGCGCCGTATGTCTGGTAGCAGCGGCGGCGGACCGGGCGGACAGATATTCAATATCGGTAAATCAAAAGCTACCCTGTTTGATAAAGAAGCACAAGTATCGGTTACTTTTAATGATGTAGCCGGTTTGGAAGAAGCAAAACAGGAGGTGATGGAAATCGTCGATTTCCTTAAAAATCCTAAAAAATATACTAACCTGGGTGGTAAAATTCCTAAAGGCGCACTTTTGATTGGTTCACCAGGTACAGGTAAAACCCTGCTGGCTAAGGCAGTTGCGGGTGAAGCGCAGGTGCCGTTCTTCTCACTTTCAGGGTCCGACTTTGTGGAAATGTTTGTGGGCGTAGGTGCATCACGTGTGCGCGACTTGTTCCGCCAGGCAAAAGACAAAGCGCCGTGTATCATATTTATCGATGAAATTGATGCTATCGGCCGTGCCCGTGGCAAAAATAATATCGTGGGCGGTAACGACGAACGCGAAAATACGTTGAACCAGTTATTAGTTGAGATGGATGGTTTCGGTACAGACTCAGGTATTATCATCCTGGCTGCAACCAACCGCCCGGACGTATTAGATTCTGCTTTATTGCGCCCCGGTCGTTTCGACAGGCAGGTGTCTATCGATAAACCTGACCTGCTTGGCCGTGAGCAAATATTTAAAGTTCATCTGAAGCCGGTTAAACTGGCCGAAGGTGTCGACGCCAAAAAATTATCGGCTCAAACTCCGGGTTTTGCTGGAGCTGAAATTGCCAACGTTTGTAACGAAGCAGCCTTAATCGCTGCCCGTAAAAACAAAGAGGCAGTTGATATGCAGGATTTTCAGGATGCTATCGACCGTGTAATTGGTGGTTTGGAGAAAAAGAACAAGATCATATCACCAGAAGAAAAACGCATCGTTGCCTATCACGAAGCTGGTCACGCCATTGCGGGCTGGTTTTTGGAGCACGCTGATCCGCTGGTTAAAGTATCCATTGTTCCACGCGGTGTTGCTGCTTTGGGTTATGCCCAATATCTGCCCAAAGAACAATTCTTGTATACTACCGAGCAATTGGAAGACGGTATGTGTATGACATTGGGCGGACGAGTGGCCGAAGATATTACATTTGGCAAGATATCAACCGGTGCGCAGAATGATTTGGAGAGAATAACCAAATTAGCGTATGCTATGGTGACTATCTATGGCATGAACGACAAGGTGGGAAATATATCCTTTAACGATACGCAGGGTGAGTACCAGTTTAATAAGCCTTATTCGGAAAGAACATCCGAATTAATTGATGCCGAGGTGCGTAACCAGATCACACTGATGTACGATCGTACTAAAAAACTGCTTATTGATAAACGTGAAGGTCTTGAAAAATTGGCGAACAAGCTGCTGGAAAAAGAAATATTATTTCAGTCAGATTTGGAAGAAATATTGGGCAAACGTCCGTTTGATCACCGCACCACTTATGATGAATTTGTAAATGGCCCGGAAGGTGGCAACCAGGACGCTGCTGCCGGAAACCTGGTACACGAAGGCGTTGCTGACCATTCGGGAACATTCAACAGGAACCCTGAAGAAAAAGACGCCAAAGGCGATAAAGAATAATTTTAAGTCCCAAGTCGAGAGTCTTAAGTCTTGAGTTTCCAAAAAGAAACAATATGACTTAAGACTTTTAACTTTATACTCCAGACTTCAACAATGAGGGATATTACAACATCAAAAGAAAAGCTGCTGAAAAAGATCCGCAAAGCTTTGCTGGAGAAAAGGGATAACCCTTACCCTAACCTTGAAGATCTTCCCCATTATCCCTCTAACGAAGAGTTACTCGAAGTGGTTTTTGCGCAGGAATTTACCGCAGTGTCGGGTCAATTTATTTTTTGTGAGGACGAAGTGCAGGTGATTGAAAACCTGTTGAATCTGGCCGATCAACACAAATGGCATAAAATATACTGCTGGGAACCTGCTTTGCAGGATGTGCTGACACGTTACGATTTCCCCTACTTTGAGACAGATAAAGATTTTGAGCAAGCCGAAGTCGGCATTACTTTGTGCGAAGCCTTAGTTGCACGTAATGGCAGTATTCTGCTATCTAACGCCGATATGGCGGGGCGCCGGTTGAGTATTTATCCTCCTGTACATATTGTTTTGGCTTATTCCTCGCAGTTGGTTCTCGACCTGAAAGATGGTTTTAAACTGATTAAAGAAAAATACAATAGCCAATTACCTTCAATGATTACCGCAGTAACAGGCCCAAGCCGCACTGCCGACATTGAAAAAACACTGGTACTGGGTGCTCATGGTCCTAAAGAGCTTTTCGTATTTTTACTTGATGGGTAAAGGACAGGGATTATTCCAGGCTTTTCCACAAGAAAAAATGCTTTTCCACACAAAATACCGTTAAAACACGGTAAACATTTTCATTTCTTTGCACGTATATTCGGGGCATTATTCACCCCAATCCCTAACCCAGAAAAACTATGGCCTCACCCATCGATCCCACATTAGCTAAGAGCTTAATTCAGGAATTTCAGACACAAAACTCATCCGCCTCAGGACCAGGCTTAACTACTCCGGATGGATCATTTATTAATGGTTATTTTATAGACAGGCAAAGTTTAGAGACCATGCTTAGCGACCCAAATGTTGCTGGCGTACATGTTGAGTACGCTAAGCACCCTGATTTTATTGGCCAGCCTGTAAATGTTTTTACTATTATATTAGTTGGAGCGGTACCAAATACCGATATTGACGCAACTACTGTATACAAAAGCAGCGGTGACTATTTTGACCAATTGCCACCGTGTCCGCCTATTTGTTGTAATTTGTTGTAAGATAAAATGGGATATGTAAGTTTAGCGTCTACTCTTATCATCACAATATTGGGCATGGTTCGTTTCAAAAAACTGACCATGCCCTTCAAAATATTAATTGTTTGGCTGGCGATAGATTTTTTATTAGACGCAAGCAATTCATGGATCATATCTAAATACAAGAATAACGCGCGTCTGTCGAATGTGCTGTGTATAGGCGAATATATTTTTTACGTTGTTATTTATTACTATCTATTCAGGAGCAAAATTATCCGAAGGTTTATACTCGTCAGTATAGGACTGTTTCTTGTTTTTTTCTTCATAAATGCCTTGTTTTTGCAGCCATTTACCAGTGTATTCCCTACAAATGCAATTATGACTGCCGAAATATTATATGTATTATTGGCTATTTTATTGTTTAAGCAAATGCTGCAATATCCATTGCAAGTGAATATCATGAAGCAAAGCGTTTTTTGGTTCAATACGGCTATTTTGTTTTTTTCAACAACCATGTTTTTAAACCTTAGTCTTATGAACTATTATCGTAAATACCATCCTGAAAATATATCGTTGATTGTAATCTTTTGGTACAGTATCGATATTATTTTTAACATATTGTTGGGTATCGGTATTTTGAATAATAAAAAAGAAGAACTAACTGCTAACGTTTAATACTAATTCGATCTGTGAAAGATGATGGTATCAATTTAGTTGTCATCGCGGCAAGTTTATTACTTGCGCTTCTGGTATGTTCTGTGGTATACTTTGTTGTTTTATACCGGAATAAGCAACTAAAAAACAAAAAGGAACAAGAAGAGTTAGAGGCTAATTTTCGTCAGGAGCTTTTAAAAACACAATTAGAGGTTCAGGAGGAAACGTTAAACTATATCAGCAGCGAGATTCATGATAATATTACCCAGATACTCTCTTTTGTAAAGCTAACACTTGGAAGTATTGCATCGGGTATCGAAGAGGGGAAAAAAACAAAGATAATAGAGACGCGCGAATTGGTAGCCCAAACTATTACCGACTTGCGTGATTTATCAAAAAGCCTGAGCTTTGAGCACATAGCATCACAGGGGTTGATCAGAACCATCGAAAAAGAGGTTGAGCGTGTAAATAAAAGCGGGCTTATTGAGATATCGCTTGAACAGGAGGGTAATTCCTATTCGCTTGGCGAACAAAGAGAGCTGGTATTGTTTAGAATATTCCAGGAAACGCTGAATAATACACTTAAACACGCGGGGGCTAAACATTTGAAAATCATGTTGCAATATGATACCGATTTGTTTATTTTAACCCTCAAAGATGACGGTTCTGGTTTTTCGGCCGAAACACTTGAGAATAAGAGTGGTTCGGGACTGAGAAACATAGAAAACAGGGCATCCCTGATAGGCGGAACTGCGACGATTGACAGTTCGCCTGGCAAGGGATGTAATATAAAAGTTGTCCTAAACCCTTTAAAACAACAATTATACTGATGGAGGACCCCATCCGGATAGCACTTGTAGACGATCACCGCTTGTTCAGAAGCGGTATTGCTTCGCTTATAGAGGATTTTGGCCGCTACACAATCATATTCCAGGCCGGCGATGGCGAGGAGATGATAAGGAAGATCAATCCTAAAAATAAGCCGCATATTATCCTATTGGACATCAGCATGCCCAAAATGAATGGCATAGTTACCGCCAAATGGCTCAGGGATAATCACCCGGATATCAATATCATCGTTTTATCCATGTTTGAAGATGCCGAAAAGGTATTGACCATGGTACGCATGGGGGTTAAAGGGTATTTACTAAAAGATTCCGAACCACATGAATTTGAGGATGCGCTCACCAGGGTTGCGCGAAGTGAAGTGTACTATCCTGAGTTTGTTACCCGCCATTTGGTTGATAGTATCAACATCGACTATAACCTGATCAAACTAAACAGCCGCGAGGTGGAGTTTTTGAAACTGGCTGCTACAGAACTCACCTATAAAGAGATTGCCGACCACATGTGCATCAGCTCGCGCACTGTAGACGGCTACCGCGATCAGCTTTTTGAAAAACTGCAGATAAAAAGCAGGATCGGCCTCGTACTTTATGCCATAAAACATAAGTTGATAGATTTGTAATTTGCTAATATTTTTAGCAAATTTGCTCTATGTCACATGAGGAGAATGAAGAGTTTTTTAAGGGCAGAGGGGCACAGGTTAATACCCACAATAAGTTTCTGAAAAATAAATATGTGCTGGACCACATCGAGGGGCTGGATGAACAGTTTCTTGAAAATACTGCCACACAGATATTCGAGGAAACGCCCAAAAAGATCGTAAGCGAATCCAACAGCCCCGATCTGAGCCATATGTTCTCGATCAATCCTTACCAGGGATGCGAGCATGGCTGTATTTATTGCTATGCACGTAATTCGCACGAATATTATGGCTTTAGTGCCGGGTTGGATTTTGAGCGCAAGATTATTGTAAAGCGCAATGCAGCAGAATTGTTGGAGCAGTACTTCAATAAAAAGAACTACCAGCCGGTGTGCATTCTTTTATCGGGCAATACGGACTGTTACCAG
>JAFAKI010000135.1 GCA_019235595.1 Mucilaginibacter sp.
GATTAAGTGAGTGGTTGATTAGGTTAAATACATATGCGTTTCGCGTCAACTTAATCAACTTATTCTAACTCAATCAACTTAATTAACAATTTTTTAAAAAGGTATTTGATAATATAAAAATTCGCCATATATTTGCAGTCCTTAAAATAAAACGAATAATTAGCTAAAATGGCAAATCATAAATCATCAATAAAAAGGATCAGAGCAAATGCTGCGAAGCGTCTGCGTAACAGGTACCAGGCTAAAACTACCAGAAACGCCATCAAAAAATTAAGAGGCACTGCTACTAAAGCTGAAGCTACACCGCTTTTAGCGAAAGTGATCTCGATGCTTGACCGTTTAGCTAAAAAGAACGTGATCCACAAAAACAAAGCTTCGAACAATAAATCAAAGCTGACTAAATTCGTTAACGGCTTAAAATAATCTTAGGATTTAATCATACGTAAGATAGCGATGGGTGAATAACTCATCGCTATTTTCATTATTGCACGATTGACACGATTATTTGATTGTTGAGATTTAACAAGATTGGAATCGAACAATAGGAGATTATCAAGAAAATCCTTATAATCGCTTAATCGTGTATTATGGAACCTTATCAAGATAAAATCAGCATCAAAGCATGGGCCGAAGAAGACCGCCCACGCGAGAAATTAAGTATGCAGGGGCGCCGCGCCCTCACCGATGCTGAACTCATCGCCATACTAATTGGCTCGGGTAGCCGCACTGAAACTGCCGTTGAACTAAGCAAGCGTATTCTTCACCACTATGATAACGATCTGAACAACCTGGCCAAAGCGTCTATCCAGGAGTTATCCAATTTCAGAGGGATAGGAGAGGCGAAAGCAATTTCCATTATTGCGGCCTTAGAAATTGGAAGAAGGCGGAATGATACGGAAGTTAAGGCTGTTGAAAGTATACTAAGCAGCAGGGATGCTTATAACCTGATGCGCCGCCATTTGGTCGATCTAAACCATGAAGAATTCTGGATCATATTACTTGGTCGTTCAAGCAAGGTTTTAAGTAAAGAACTCATCAGCAAAGGCGGATTATCAGGCACGGTAGCTGACCCGAAGATCATTTTCCACATCGCACTGCAGCACCAGGCCAGCGGTATTATTTTGATACATAATCATCCATCAGGCAATCTGAAGCCAAGTCGGTTAGATATTAATCTGACCAAAAGGCTTTCGGAAGCGGGGCGTTTGCTGGATATTCAGATATTCGATCATCTAATCATTGGTGATACCGGGTATTTTAGTTTTGGCGATGAAAGCTTGCTTTGATTTCGAATTTCGGAATTGGAATTTCGAAGCTTTCCGCTTTTACCTTTCCGCTTTCACCTCCAAATCCTATCTTTGCCGATTATCATTTTGCTATAATGAAACCATCATGAGCCACCGCTCATAAAAACTGAAAATGAATAAAAACGGGTCATGATAGCTTCATTGCCGTTAAAAAACAAATTATTCTAATGAAAATCTCTTATAATTGGCTTAAACAATTTATTGATACAGATAAAACTCCTGAACAGTTATCTCAGATACTGACCGGGATAGGTTTGGAAGTGGAGAGCCTTGAAAAAGTGCAGGCTATCCCCGGCGGATTGGAAGGTTTGTTGATCGGTTATGTGAAAGATACCCGTCAGCACCCCAATGCAGACAGGTTGAAGATAACCCAGGTTGATGCAGGCACTGGCGCGGAATTGCAAATAGTGTGCGGCGCATCAAACGTAGCAGCCGGACAGAAAGTGGTGGTCGCTACTGTTGGAACGACTGTCTATCCTATCAAAGGCGAACCATTCAAGATCAACAAATCCAAAATACGAGGTGAAGAATCGGAAGGGATGATTTGCGCCGAGGATGAAATTGGCTTGGGCGAATCGCACGACGGAATCATGGTATTGGATGCGGACGCCCCGATTGGTGATCTGGCTAAAGACTACTTTAAGATAACTGATGATTATCTGTATGAAATCGGCTTAACACCAAACCGTGCCGACGCAGCCTCTCACTTGGGAACTGCGCGTGACATTGCCGCGTTCATCAAAACACATATCAATAAACCTGATCTTTTGGCATTCAAGGTAGATAGTAATAGCCGTCCGATTGAAGTGGTGGTTGAAAATACTATAGCTTGTCCAAGATATTCAAGCTTGACAATCTCAGGTGTAGAAGTAAAAGATTCGCCTAAATGGTTAAAAGAGAAGTTGAGTGTTATTGGGGTGCGGTCGATCAATAATATCGTTGATATTACTAACTATGTGCTGCATGGATTGGGGCAGCCTCTACATGCTTTTGATGCGGATGCAATAAAGGGGGATAAGGTGATTGTTGGTACTTGCGCGGAAGGAACAATATTCAAAACGCTGGACGAAGTGGATCGTAAATTATCTGCCGATGATCTGATGATTAATAACGCCGAAGCACCGATGTGTATTGCCGGTGTATTTGGTGGTATTGGTTCGGGTGTGAAGGAATCTACTAAAAATATATTCCTTGAAAGCGCTTATTTTAACCCGGTTTGGGTGCGTAAGACATCCAAAAGGCATGGATTGAAAACAGACGCTTCTTTTCGTTTTGAGCGCGGTACCGATCCAAATATCACGGTTACTGCATTGAAATATGCCGCTCTGCTTATAAAGGAGATCGCTGGCGGAACTGTTTCATCAGAAATATCCGACATCTACCCAAATCCTGTTGCGCCATTCGAAGTGGATATTACCTATAAGAATGTCGACAGACTGATCGGTAAATCAATTACTCATCAGGAGATCAGGTCGATTATCAGGGCTTTAGATATCGAGATCGTTGGCGAATCTGAAGAAGGCCTGTCATTAAAAGTGCCGCCATACCGCGTGGATGTTACCCGCGAAGTGGACGTGATCGAAGAGATTTTGCGTATTTACGGTTATAACAATATCGAGATACCTACACAGATCAGGGCATCTCTGAATAATTCCGTGCGCCCTGAGAAGGATGATGTGCAGAATAGCATATCAGACATACTGACGGGGAATGGTTTTAATGAAATACTGTCTAACTCGTTAACCAAATCAGCTTATTCCAGCAATCTGGATACCGCAGTGAAAATTCTGAACCCGTTGAGCAGCGACCTTGATGTAATGCGCCAGAGCATGTTGTTTTCCGGTTTGGAAGCTATTGCCTACAATCAAAACAGAAGAAAAGCTGACCTGAAATTATACGAGTTCGGCAAGGTTTACAGCGTAAAGGATGACAAGTACATCGAAACACAGCATTTTGCCATATTTCTTACCGGCGCTGATAAAGAAGAGCAATGGAATCAGAAACCGCAGCAATTCTCGTTCTATAGGATAAAGGCGGTGGTTGATGCTTTGATGCAACGATTGAATATCCGCGATTATACTGTTGAAGATGCTGCCTGCAGCAAGATGGCTTTTGGCCTGCAATATATGCGGAATGGCAAACAGCTGGTTAAGTTTGGTGCGGTAAATAATGAATCCTTGAAAAAGGTTGATGTAGAGAAAGAGGTGTTTTATGCCGATTTTAATTTCGACCTGGTGCTGGCGGCTGTGAAAAAGAATAAAATTGTTTACCAGGAGGTATCCAAGTTCCCTGCTGTAAGGCGCGACTTGTCTATGCTGGTAGATAAGCAGGTTACTTTCGGGCAGTTGAAGCAAATCGCCCAAAAGACTGAGCGTAAACTATTGAAGGATGTGAATGTGTTTGATGTGTACCAGGGCGATAAATTACCGGCAGGTAAAAAGTCATATGCTTTAAGTTTTACTTTACAAGACGAAGAAAAAACTTTGACAGACAAAACAATAGATGGCATAATCCAAAAATTAATTTATAATTTCGGAAAAGAGATTGGTGCAGAAATTCGTAAATAGAGATTAGAGATTAGTTAATTAGAGATTAGTTTTTAGCATGAAGGCATTTACAGATTTAGAGGTTTGGAAAAAATCAAGAACGCTAAGAAATAATGTTTCTGAATTAACTAAATCGTTCCCTGCTGAGGAAAGATATAGATTAGCTGATCAAATTATTCGTTCATCCAGATCAATAGGTAATAATATTGCAGAAGGGCATGGGAGATTTCATTATGCTGATGCATCAAAGTTTTTAATTAATGCAAGAGGCTCTGCTATTGAAACGATAGATCATTTGATAATAGCTTTGGATGAAAACTATATAAATGAACAAGCGTTTGACAGATTTAAGAATGATTGCGAAGAGTGTGTAAAGATGATAAATGGATATATTAATTATTTAAGGAATCAGTCATCGGCTATGAAGAATGCTTCCTAATCTCTAATTAACTAATCTCTAATCTTTAATGACAACAGCCGACCAGTTAGATAAAGTAGTAGCAAAAACCGAACGTTTGATAGAGCTTTGCTCTGCCTTGCAGGAGGAAAATGATTTATTGAAACTGGAGAATCAGTCGCTCAGTACCGCCCTAACGGTAAGTAAGGATAAGATTGGTGAGTTGGAGCAGAAGCTAAAAGTG
>JAFAKI010000158.1 GCA_019235595.1 Mucilaginibacter sp.
TAAGAAATTATTTGGTTTCTTTGTAGCCTATTATCAAATTTTCAATTAATGAACTGTCTTAAATTAACTCGTTTAGCTGGTATCGGCCTGATGTTGCTGATCGCCGTTAATGCATCGGCCCAAACTACCGATACCATTAAATATGACCACCAGGATTTGTTTGGCCCTATTACCTGGCCAGTTACCAGCGGCAATACGCGCTCTGCTAACGGCAATCCCGGAGAACATTACTGGCAAAACCGTGCTGATTACTTGATCAAAGCTACGCTTGGCGAAGCACAACAAGATACCACCATCAACGGCGAAGTCACCATCAGCTATACCAATAATAGCCCCGATCAATTGGACCATTTGTGGTTGCAACTGGATCAGAACCTGTTTAGACCCGATTCACGTGGCGCCGCAGTCACCCCATTTTTCGGCGACCGTTTCGATGTAAAAGGATTTAGCCGTGGCGGTTACCATATCGAGGCTGTTTCGATAACTTATAAAAACCAAACCTATACCGTTGACCCGGTTATTACCGACGCGCGCATGCAGGTGCGTTTGCATGCTCCGCTGGGCGCAAAAGGCGATAAGATACAAGTAAAAGTAAAATATTGGTTCTCTGTACCATTCTACGGTGCCGACCGTATGGGCCGCAAGAAATTTAAAGACGGCTATGTATATGAGATCGCTCAGTGGTATCCACGCATGTGCGTTTATGATGATGTAGAAGGCTGGAACACCTTACCATACATGGGATTAGGCGAGTTTTACTGCGATTATGGCGATTTTGATTACTACGTTACTGCTCCAGCTAATATGACGGTAGTTGGCTCGGGCGACCTGCAAAACAGTGCACAGGTGCTTTCTTCCACCCAACAATCGCGCCTGGCTGAAGCCCGCAACAGCGATAAAACGGTGATGATCATCAAACCGGAAGAAGTTGGCCAAAACGCCAACGCTACCGGCACCAAAACCTGGCATTTTAAAATGGAGAACAGCCGCGACGTATCCTGGGCAGCATCAAAAGCATTTATCTGGGATGCAGCGCGTGTGAATTTCCCTTCGGGCAGAAAAGGCATCGCTATGTCGACCTACCCTGTTGAAAGTTCAGGCAACGACGCCTGGAGCCGCTCAACCGAGTACCTGAAAAACAGCATGGAGATCTACTCCAAAAAGTATTTTGAATACCCATGGAACTCTGCAGTTAATGTATCTGGTGTGGCTCTGGGCATGGAATATCCAGGTATAATCTTCTGTATGAGCGATTTTAAAAACAGCCAGCTTTGGGGCGATGTTACCCACGAGATCGGCCATAACTGGTTCCCGATGATCGTTGGCTCGAACGAACGTAAATACATGTGGCAGGACGAAGGTTTTAACACCTTTATTAATTGGTACGCAACTGAGCAGTTTAATCACGGTGAGTATAATGATACGGCAAAACGCGCACAAGCTATTCTACGTCAATTCAAAAACAGCAAAGACCCGCTGATGACCGCTCCAGAGGCTATTGGGCTGAATGACTATGGTCAGTACTATGTTAAAACAGCTTTAGGTTTGGATATGCTGCGCAATGTGGTTTTAGGCCCTGATCGCTTTGATTATGCATTTAATGAATACATAAAACATTGGGCATTCAAACATCCGCTGCCTTATGATTTCTTCCGCACGATGAATGATGCTGCCGGCGAAGACCTGAACTGGTTTTGGAAAGGCTGGTTCTTTACTACCTGGAAGATCGATCAGGCGGTGCAATCGGTAAGTTATGTAAAAAACGATCCTGCACAGGGCGCATTGATCACCATTGTAAACAAGGAAAAACTGGCTATGCCTGTTGACCTGCTTATTACGCAGGAAAACGGCACAACTGAAACTTTGCACTTGCCAGTAAACGTTTGGCAGCGAGGCGGAGTATGGAAGTTTAAATATCCATCCAAATCAGCTATCAAAAGCATTGTTCTCGATCCGGGTCATGAATTACCGGATGTGGATTTGAAGAATAATGTTTGGAAAGCGCCTGCTAAGTGAGGTGAAATTTAGGTGAAAGCTGAAAGGTAAAAGGCGAAAGGATAATAATTTTGAAGACCGGGTTGGAAGACCTGGTCTTTTTGTTCGACAAAACCTTTATCCTTTTACCTTTCTGCTTTCACCTTAATCCTTTTACCTTTATCCTTTCACCTTTGACCTTAAATCATGTCAAAACTTCAATGGACAAAACTGATCATGCTTCTGGCTGCCATTTATAATATGGTTTGGGGCACAGTTATTTCTATCTATCCGCAGATCATTCTGTTTGATTATCCATCGACTGATTTTACTTTAATTCTACTACGATGTATCGGCATGTTGGTCGGCACTTATGGCCTGGCTTATTACTTTTCATCCAAAGACCCGGCACGATATTGGCCGCTCATATTCGTCGGTTTTGTGGGAAAGATATTAGGCCCAATTGGCTCGGCATACTATATTATAAAAGGCGAACTGACCATAAAGTTTCTATACGTCAACCTGCTGAATGATTTTATCTGGCTAATTCCTTTTGGTTGGATATTATATATGGTGTGGACTAAAAGGCTCGATGTTTAAAAATAATTCCGAAATTGAACATTCGAAATTCGAAATTCAGAGCCTTTCACCTTTACCCTTTCACCTCAAAATCATAACTTCGCCATTTCAGAAAAGAGGACAAGATTTTGGATTATTTAAAGGGATTAAACCCGGCCCAGCGCGATGCAGTATTGCAAATTAAAGGGCCGGTAATGATCATTGCGGGTGCAGGTTCGGGCAAAACAAGGGTGATCACCATGCGTGTGGCACACCTGGTTGCCAGCGGGGTTGATGCTTTTAATATACTGGTGCTTACCTTCACCAACAAAGCCGCTCGCGAAATGCGCGAGCGTATTATGCACGTAGTGGGCGATGAAGCCAAAAATATCTGGATGGGTACCTTCCACTCTGTTTTTGCCAAAATATTGCGTGTGGAGGCCGATAAAATCGGTTACCCAAACAACTTTACCATTTACGATACTGACGACAGCAAAAGCGTTATCCGCGCCATCCTGAAAGAGATGAACCTGGACGATAAGCTATACAATGCCAATTTTGTATATAACCGCATTTCAGGCGCAAAAAACAACTTGATATCGTGGCAGGAATACCAGCAAAACGAGCAGATACAAGCCGATGATTTCTCATCAGGTCGCGGACAATTAGGCAAGATTTATGAAACCTACGCCAGTCGCTGTTTCCGTGCGGGTGCGATGGACTTTGACGACCTATTGTTTAAAACCAATGAACTACTGAAACGCTATCCTGAAGTACTGAATAAATACCAGCACAAATTTAAATACCTGATGGTGGATGAGTATCAGGATACCAACTTTTCGCAATACCTGATCGTGAAAAAATTGGCTGCGGTAAATGAGAACATCTGCGTGGTGGGTGATGATGCGCAAAGTATCTATGCCTTCCGCGGGGCAAACATCCAGAACATCCTGAACTTTGAGAAGGATTACCCTGATCTGAAAGTGTTCAAGCTGGAGCAAAATTACCGTTCTACCCAAAATATCGTAAATGTTGCCAACAGCATCATTGCCAACAATAAAGAACAGCTTAAAAAGAACGTTTTCTCCGAAAAAGAAGCCGGCGATAAAATAAAGGTCATGCGCGCCTTCAGCGATAACGAGGAAGGCAAGATCGTTGCAGAAAACATTATGCAGGAACGGTCAACTAAAGGCATGAAATGGCACGATTTTGCCATTCTGTACCGCACCAATGCCCAGTCTCGCTCCATGGAAGAGGCACTGCGCAAATTAAATATACCTTATAAGATATATGGTGGTCAGTCCTTCTATCAACGCAAGGAAATAAAGGATCTGATCGCTTATTTCAGACTGACTATAAATCCTGCTGATGAGGAAGCGTTGAAACGTGTGATCAATTATCCCCGTCGCGGAATTGGCGATACAACAGTTGACCGTATCATTCTGGCCGCCGACCAAAACATGGTGACCGTTTGGGAGGTGGTGATCAATCCATCTAAATATCTTGATGGGCGTAGTTCGGCAGCCGTTGGTACGTTCGCTACAATGATACAGAGCTTCCAGGTGATCACCAAAACACAATCGGCCTATGATGCTGCCCTGCACATCGCGCAGCACTCAGGCATTTTAAAAGACCTATACGAGGACAAATCTGTAGAGGGACTAAACCGTTACGAAAATATTCAGGAGTTACTTAACGGTATCAAAGAGTTCTCAGAACGGGAAGATATCGAAGAAAAAGGTCTCGATGTGTTTATGCAGGATGTGGCCCTGCTAACCAGCGACGATAAGAACGAGGATAAAGATGCTGACACCGTTTCTTTAATGACCATCCACTCTGCGAAAGGGCTTGAATTTCCACAGGTATTTGTAGTCGGATTGGAAGAGAACCTTTTCCCCTCCCAAATGTCCCTCAACTCCCGCAGCGACCTGGAGGAAGAACGCCGTCTGTTTTATGTGGCTGTTACGCGCGCCGAGCGTAAATTGATTATCAGCTATGCTACGTCCCGCTTTAAATTCGGCACCTTGATCAGCTGCGAACCAAGTCGCTTTCTGGATGAGATTGACGCGCGTTATCTGGAACTTGACTTTACTGCCAAACCTGCTACTTCAGCTAATAATCCATTTTTTGATGATGAGCGTAATAGTTGGAACAAACGTGGTAACGATACCTTTTCGAAACCCAAACCTACGGCAGCGCCCGTTAAAACAACGTCTATCCTGGCTAAAGCCCATGTACCGTCTGCTGGATTTGCACCATCTGACACCAGCAACTTGCAGGTAGGTATGGAGGTGGAGCACGAACGCTTTGGCTTTGGGAAAGTCATTAACCTGGAAGGCAACAAACCCGATGTAAAGGCCACTATTTTCTTCAAAGAAATTGGTCAGAAGCAACTCTTGCTTAAGTTCGCAAAACTTCGTATATTATAGAATTTTAACTAATTGTTTATTGCGGGGTTTCACAACTAAGCTTATTGATATTCGTATTTCCAAATACATTAATTCATTGAGAATTGGTTAAAATTCCATGACAAATATTTCTGGTTCGTAGAAATATTTCCCCAATACTACCCGAAACAAAATTGCTTATTACGTAACTATCCACTAATTCAGCGCAAATTAACTATGGCACACAGTTTGGATTGTAATTCATACCCTTAAACAATTTTAACATATTGAATTATGAGCGATCCAAACAAAAGAACCGCAAACAAGTCAATCGGGAAAAGCATCAGAATCTTGCGTCATCAGCATGGTTGGAGCCAGGAAGATATAGCTAACCGCTTAGGCATTTCGATCCCAGCCTTTTCAAAAATTGAAACTGGTGTAACCGATGTTAACTTATCACGCCTCGAACAAATCGCCAACATCTATGAAGTTAGCGTTGTTCAATTGTTGACTGTCGACAACGAACAAGCCGAAGTAGCACCTTCGCACTTAAATCTTATCCAAAAGAAACTAAGTGACCGCGAAAGTGAAATTGCTTCACTGCAACGTAAAGTTATTGAGTTGTATGAAGAGCTTCGCAACAAAGGTTCAATAGCCAGTTAATTTAATAATTGTGTGGTAAAAACTACATTTTAACCTCATATTACCATTTATCATACAATGGTATAGTGGGGCTTATTTGTAGTTTCTTAAATGACGGGAAATATTATTAATTATAATAAAACAAAGATTTCCAATAAATAAAATAAGGCATAAATTATCGAATAAACTCTACTAGCACTATTTTTTGGAGTAACAATTGTAGAACTCACAAGTATTAATAGAATTTGTGATGCTCAATTATCTGATTTCCATTCCGAAAAATAACGCTTTAAAAAAGGAAACTATCTACGATCCTGAGACCAAATTAAAGATCAAAGTGTTCGATCTTTTAAAGCCAAAACACAGACCAAAACCAGGCGAAGTGAGATATTTTGTTACCGCTGGTAGCGAGACACTCGCCTTTGAAACGGAAGGATACAGCAAAAAACACTGCGATTTGCTTATTTTACACATGATATCCTGGTATTGTGTGTATGTGGGGCTGCTTGAAGCACAGATACATACCAATTGGCCGTGATTTTGGAGTCAATAGTCAATGGTCAATAGGTGAATTGATTTATTGTTGGATTGTTTTTTATTGTTGGTAACTTGATGAATTAAATTCTTCCGACTTCCGACTTA
Source organism: Mucilaginibacter sp. (assembly GCA_019235595.1). Lineage (GTDB taxonomy): Bacteria > Bacteroidota > Bacteroidia > Sphingobacteriales > Sphingobacteriaceae > Mucilaginibacter. Next base: position 6,204 of record JAFAKI010000158.1, read on the forward strand.
AAAACTGGTTCTTTTAGGGTCATGAAGTATATCAGTCATATCGATGATCTTTTCATCAATATCAGACACGCACCTGTTCATCATATTAATACACTCCTCCTGGTCAACAAGGCCTTCTTTCTCCAGGTTCATCAGACCTTTTAGTGTGGCAATCGGTCCGCGTATCTGGTGCGATAAATAAGATGAGTATTCCGAAAGCTTTTTGTTTTTGATCTGCAAGTCCCGCGTACGCTCATCAATAATTTCTTCCAGATGATGATTGATGCGGTCGAGGTTATCCTTCTGCCTTGAAACTTCGCTGTTCAGCTCGGTCAGTCTTTCGTTGGTTTTTGCTTTGCGTTTCACATTTCCAACCAGCAAGCCAACCACTATTAACAACAAACCTGATGCTGAAACAGCCCACCAAAACTTAACCCGATCATTTTTTTGCCGCTCAATAATCAGCTCGTTTTCCCTTTGTTTTTCCTGCTGGTCGTGCTGTTTTTTCATCAGGGCCAAATCTGATGCAAGCATATCTGCCTGCAGGGTGCTATCCCTTTGAAATCTGGTATGCAGGTAAGACATTGCCAGCGGGTAGTTCTTCTGGTGAAACGCCAGCTGATAGGAGTTGTATGTAAATTCCGCTTCCTGCTGTTCATCTTTGGTTGCCTGGGCATAGCCAATACCTTCTTCCAAAAACTTTTTAGCTTCGCCGTACATTCCCTTTTCCAGGTATAGTGACGAGAGCGTCAGATCTATATTACCTATTACAGTGTTCAGATCTTTATTTTTCGCCTCTTTGTTTGCTTCCAGTAATAGTTGCTCAGCTTTGTCATATTGCTTCAGCTTATAATAGATCACACCATTATTCTGAATTATAATAATGGTGTTAACTGGGTCATTCAACTTTGCAAATAACTCGCGGCTTTGATTATAATAATCTAAAGCTTTTGAAAAGCTCTTTTTTTGCTGATAGACATTTCCAATATTTAAATAGGCTGATGCTATCAGTTTATCGTTTTTTAATTGTTTAGCAATTACCAAACCCTTTTGCAAATAGACCAGCGACTCATCATAATCTAACCCAAGATAAAGGTTGCCTATGTTGTTGTAAACTTTCGCCTGTCCAAGTAAATTATTTGCACGTTTAAAATAGAGGAGTGCATTTAAATAGTCGGCAATTGCCATTTGGCTGTTACGGGAATAACTTTCGCCCAGTCCCAATATCCGATATGATTCAGCTATGCCATTGATGTAATTTATTTTCTGTGCAAGTTCAAGCGCTTGTTGGGCCTTCGCCAGGGTTTGCTCATGGTCGGTCAAGCGGATGCTAAATCCCTGCCTGTTCAATAGGTTCACCTGCGCAGTATCCTGTTTGCCATCAATCGACACCTCGGCATACCCCCTGATCATCGACAGAAGTAAAAATAATATAAGTAAAAAATAACCCTTTTTCATTAATGCTAAACAGGCTTAGAAGCTGTGCTAAGACCCTAATACGAGAAAGTAATTAAAAAGATGCGTTAAATATTTTTTTACTAAAATTTTTTAATTCCAAAAACATCTTTATATTTGTAAAGCAACTTTAGTTAGCGGCTGTAAATAGCTAATAATTAGCTTTTTATAACTCGATTTTTTGTTAGATTTTTAACATATTTTTTGAGAAATTTTAACAATTTTTCATAAAAACAGTTAAAAAAATATAAAAAATGCAAAAAATTGATAAAAAACAGGCTTTTAGTTACTTATACCGTTTATATAATTAAAAAAGTAGAAATGCTTTTTTAAGAAATTTCGAAGAAGCTCGTACCTAGATGAAAGACGCCTTACTCTTCCGGATTTGTCGGAGAATAAGGCTTTTTGCATCTAAGGGGAAAATTAAAATGCATTTATTAACCACCAAATTCTATAACCATTATTAATTAACATTCACATGAAAAAAGTAATCTTGGGTGCTCTTCTTGTCGCGAGTATCGCTACATTATCTTCGTTCACTACGAAATCAGATACTGTAAAAAGCGGTGCCGTTGCTGACAGAACTGCGTTAGGTACTGCCGATGACAGAACCGCTCTGGGTACTGCTGATGACAGAACTGCATTGGGTACTGCCGATGACAGAACTGCATTAGGTACTGCTGACGCAAGAAAATTGAAGCAGCACGTTGCTGACAGAACTGCATTAGGTACTGCTGACTAATTAGATTGGTCAGGCATTGACGATCGGCAAAAACCGATCGTGGGGACGTATAAAGTATTAGGTATCGGTACTTATACACTAATTACCCGGAATAAAGATAATGCCGGCTTAGAGACTCATTTAAGATGAGTCTTTAAGCCTTTACATTTATCTTTTTTATCCGGAGGATATTATTTTGCTTATTAAATACGCGATAATATCTCTTACCATCAGAAAAACAGCCTTTTTTATTATACTTTTAATACCGGCTTTTTGATCGGCATGGAATCTTTTTGCATTTTTTTGCTTATGTAACTGCGCTATTCGCATAAAAACTATATTTGCTGCAAATTCATTGCCATGCAAAATATAAAGCAATATGTTGAGCAGAATAAACAGCGTTTTTTAGACGAACTGTTTGAGTTATTGCGCTTTCCTTCAGTTAGCGCTGATCCGAAATATAAGTCTGATGTACTAAAAACAGCAGATCATGTGGCCCAAAAACTCCGCGAAGCCGGTGCAGATAATGTAGAAGTATGCCAAACAGCCGGATACCCGATTGTATACGGAGAGAAGATCATCGATCCATCAAAACCAACGGTATTAGTTTACGGGCATTACGATGTTCAACCAGCCGACCCACTGGAGCTTTGGAAAACCCCTCCTTTTGAACCCACTGTACGTGACGGGAAAATATATGCCCGTGGCGCTTGTGATGACAAAGGTCAGTTTTACATGCACGTAAAAGCATTTGAACTGATGATCCGGAACGACGGCCTGCCTTGCAATATCAAATTTATGATTGAAGGCGAGGAAGAAGTTGGCTCATCCAATCTGGGCATATTTGTTAAAGCGAATAAAGAAAAATTAAAGGCGGATGTGGTCCTTATATCTGATACCTCGATGATCAGCATGGAGCACCCATCATTGGAAACCGGGCTCAGAGGTCTGTCTTATCTGGAAGTTGAAGTTACAGGTCCTAACCGCGATTTGCACTCAGGTGTATATGGCGGAGCGGTAGCCAATCCCGCTACGATCCTGGCAAAGATGATCGCTTCGCTGCATGATGAAAATAATCATATCACCATCCCTGGTTTTTATGATGATGTGATCGAACTGACTCCGGAAGAACGCAAAGCATTAAATTCAGCGCCCTATGACGAAGAAGAATACAAAAAAGACCTCGGCGTAGACGCCTTATGGGGCGAAAAGGGCTATTCAACATTTGAACGTACCGGAACCCGTCCTACCCTCGAGGTAAATGGAATTTGGGGAGGCTATATCGGCGAAGGCGCTAAAACGGTATTGCCATCAAAAGCGAGTGCTAAAATTTCTATGCGCTTGGTTCCAAATCAAACCTCTGATAAGATCACCCAATTATTTACAGACTATTTCAAGAAAATAGCACCGCCTTACGTAAAGGTAAAAGTAA
>JAFAKI010000208.1 GCA_019235595.1 Mucilaginibacter sp.
TTGGTTTCGAACTCTTCAGTATGGGCAATTACCCATGGGCGAAATTTGATCGTGTATCCTTTTGTTGCTAATTGGTTATGAGAAAGAAATCGGTGGGCTAAATCTGAGGTATAGCCGATATATATCTTGTTGAATTTTTGAGAGTAAAGGACGTAAACTGTGAACATAATGGTTTAGGTATAAAGTAAAAAAGCCACTCAATTGAGTGGCTTTGTAGCGGGGAGCAGGATCGAACTGCCGACCTTAGGGTTATGAACGGGCCACTTATTGGGTCAATAAAATTAAAAACTGCCTTAAAAATGGTAAAAATATGGTTTTTAATTTTATATTGATACATATGATACCATATTAATACAGCTGTTGTATGAACATTGTATGACCAAAGCCCGTAAATTTACCGAAGGGTTATTTGCGGGTACTATGCATGTTTTGTATGGCAACCGTAAGAATTTATATTCGCAAAAGACCGTCGAGAGACGGCAAATTTCCAATCTCGATCTGCATCACGATCAACCGCAAACAGGTCTATATTATGACCGGTCAAAAACTTGACAGTTTAGACCAATGGAACGAAAAAGCACAAAGGGTTAATAAATCGCATCCGAACGCCGCGCGATTAAACAATTTCCTGTTAAACGAATTGGCAAAAGCTAATGATAAAGCGCTTGAACTGGAAACCAAGGGTGAAACATCGGCCAAGGATGTGAAAACGAGCCTAAAGCCGATAGAAGATACGACAGTCTATTTTCAGGATTACGCAAAAAATTATTTAGAGGAACAACGGCTGTGTGGCAATTATGACCTCTACAAGAATGAGACAACTCACCTAAAAAAATTTTATGATTTCCTCAAAGGCGAAAAAATTGAATTTGAAGATATTACCGTCGATCTTGTTCAACGCTATGTTATTTATCTAAGGATGTCGAAGAAGTTTCAATTTGATAAAACTAAACCGTCAAAGCCTTTGAGTGAGCGCACTATTGTCAATCATTTAATCATTATTCGTACTTTATATAATAGGGCTGTCTCTGCAAATATTGTCAGTCAGACGGGCTACCCTTTCGGAGGCAAAGGCAAAATTTCTATCAAGTTTCCAAATTCAACGAAGATGGGTTTGGAAGAATCTGAAATTAAAAAACTGGAAGAATTAGACCTGTCCGAGTTTTCACCAATGTATGATCATGCGAGGAATATCTGGCTTATCGAATTCTATTTCGCTGGTATGCGGGTGACCGATTGCTTGCTGCTAAAATGGACGGACTTTCAAAGTGGAAGACTTTACTATAGGATGTCTAACAATGATGAACCAGGCTCAGTCAAAGTGCCCAATAAAGCGAAGGCTATTCTTGATAAATACAAAGATCAGGACACCTCCGAAAACAAACATCGACTAGTTTTCCCTTTTCTTCAGAACCTCGAATCTTTGGATGATCGCTATTCGGTGCGGAAAAGAATCGCATATACAAATAGACGATTGAATAGGATGATGCCAAAACTCATGGAAATGATAGAAAGCACAAAAAATGCTTCCCAGCACAAAGCCCGTCATTCATTTGCTCAGCGGGGCTGAAGAAAAAGAAATCCATCCAAAAGTTCTACAAAAAATGTATCGGCACGAAAGTGTGCTTACTACGATGAAGTATCAATCCAATTTCTCGTTTAAAAAAGCTGACGAAGCAATAGACGCAGTGTTAGACTTTTAGATTCATATTAATAAGAATCCTGCCATCGTTTAACGCCTCAAAACGCCTGTTAATCGAAAACTGGCAATGAGCCAAAAATATCTCCCTTATTTTTATTGTGGTTGCCAACATATAAGTAGCAGATGACTGGCTGGCTTTGGTTCCCAGAGCCATGCTGGCATTGCTGCCAGATTGATGTTATATAAAAATCATCCACTTAACAATTTTGCAATATGGAACTGAACATTGGTATTAAACCCGAATTTCTAGCAAAGGTAGCGCACTCACTTAGCAAAATAATGGCTGATGAATTTGTATTGTATACTAAAACGCTGCGGGCGCATTGGTGCGTAACTGGGCCCGATTTTCATAGCAAACACCTTTATTTCGAGGGGCTATACGAGGATATGGCCGATATATGTGATGACATTGCAGAGCGTATCAGGACGATAGGGCATTTTCCGCCAGCATCCTTGCGTGAGTTTTTGGATCTGACGCATCTTAGCGAAGATGCACTACCCGAAAATAATGGCATTGCTCACATAAAGGCTTTACTGCAGGATCATGAAAGTATTATCATTCATTACCGTGAGCATATCAATGGCTATGCTGATGCGCTGCATGATCTTGGAAGCAGCGATTATATTACCGGATTGATGGAGAAACATGAAAAAATCGCATGGATGCTAAGGTCGCATCTTGAATAATTATTCTATCAATATTTTATATCTGCTATATAAGAACTAACGGCTATGGGAAATTCAAATTTATGTACCCATTTAAAGGCAATTAAAGACATAAAGATCGGCCAGGACGGTGTTTGTGAAGAATGTATTAAGATCAATAGCACGTGGGTTCATCTGCGGACTTGCCAAACTTGCGGTGTCACTCTTTGCTGCGATCAGTCTCCGATGCGTCACATGACTAAGCATTACCATGCCAGCAAACACCCTGTTGTTGCTTCCGCGCAACCTGACGAGCGGTGGTTGTGGTGCTATCCGGATGAGTTATTTGCGAATTATTAAATCATCATTTAATTATGGGGGTCACTTATATACAGGCACAGAAAATTGCCGAGGCGGCGAAACGTAAGGCCGAAGAAATCGGTGTTCCAATGAATATTGCAGTCGTCGACGAAGGTGCTAATCTCAAGCTGTTTATTAGGATGGACAATGCCTTATTAGGTTCAGGGGACATTGCTATAAAGAAAGCGCGAACCTCCAGTTTTTTTAATATAGACTCCGAGGACGTTGGCAAACAATCACAACCTGGTGGCCCACTTTATAATATCGAAGAAACCAACGGTGGTTTGGTGTCATTTCCAGAAGGATTGGTTTTAAAAAGCTCCACTGGCGAAATAATAGGCGCGATAGGGGTATCCGGAGGTAAGGTTGAGCAGGACCTCCAGGTCGCGTCATTCGGGATGGCTGCATTAGAAGAATAACCTGGTGAACAACTGATTAAGGCCCTTTTTCGACATAAATTATTTTGATAGTACATGGCTTTTATTATTGTTATCTTACTTATTATCCTGGATGGATATTTTTCATTAGCGGAGATGGCGCTTATCTCTGTTAATAAAGAAGAATTAGCCGATGAACAAAGCAGGAATAATAAAAAGGCGTCGCAAGTACTTCAACTAGTTAAAGTTCCTGAAGAATTTCTCAGCGCAATACAAGTCGGCTCCACATTATTGGGTTTATTGGAAGGTGTTTTTGGAGGAGGTATGATAGCAGTACCTTTGGGTCGTTGGTTGCTAACGCTTGGGATGAGCAGCCTTGAAGCACACTTGACCAGTGTCATAATTGGCATCGGCTTAGTTACCTATTTCTCGTTGGTGTTTGGCGGGCTGGTACCTCAGTCAATCGCACTTCAAATGCCGCTTAAGGTATCATTGGCCGTAGCGCCCTCACTTGCACTTTTTTCCAAAATAGTATATCCTTTTATTAAGGTGCTCACCGCAAGTACCCGTTTTATTTTGACTGTTTTATCTATAAAGAAAGCTGATAATAAAAAAATATCTGAGAAGGATATAAAAAGTATGCTGGGTACAGCGTATAAGCAAGGTCTTTTGAATAAGCAGCAATTCTGGATGCATGAAAATTTATTTGCTTTTGACGATCTGAAGGCAAAGAATATCATGAAGCCGGCCCGAATTATCATTTGCATATCGAACGACTGGACGAAAGAACAGGTTTTGGAAACGATAAGAAAACGACCCTATTCTTATTTCCCGGTTTATAAGGATGGCCCGAATGATATTATTGGTGTTCTCCACGTTAAGGATCTTTTTTTAAATAGCCCTTCAGAATGGAGAAGTAGCATCAAGAGTCCTTGTTCTGTTTACAGGGATACAGCTGTTCGCGATGTGTTTAATATTTTCAAAGAAAAGAAAGTTGATTTTGGGATTGTTACGGGCGAAAGGAAAGACTTTCTGGGTGTTATTGCTATGCAGGATATTATGGAAGGCGTTTTCGGAGACATGCCGGAATTGGAAGACTACAAAGCTTATTTTTACCAAAAATCCAAAAGGGTATGGATGGCCGAAAGTTTTATTCATCTTCAACGCATCCGCAATACATTAAACCTCGGCTGGCTTAGGTTTTATGAAACTAAATACCTCAGCTTGTTTGACCTTTTTATGGGCGAATCAGCCCTTATAACTAACGATGGCACCATCACCCTCAATAGCATAACTTTTCAGATCATTTCCGGCTCAAAAGACAACCCTCAAACAATACAAATCACATTGCCTCAAGATCCGGTAAAAAACTGATTTACTAAGTTTTAAGAATCCATAGCTATTCTTTTTCCGTCTTTCAATATGACAGTCAGGTACGACTAATCCTTGAATTTTTCTCACCCTTTAGCTGTTATTATTTAGCTGATATATAGTATAATTTAACCTATTTCCCATTGCCCCGGAACTTGCAGAGCTTTGTTTTAGAGCGATAATTAATACACTTAAAAAATGTCATTAATTGTTAAGAGTCGCTCTAAACCCGTGCAAATGGATTTAGCATCAATTGTAATCGCTGACGAAAAGAAATCTCAGGATATGTACAAATACAAACATCTAACTTTTATTCAAATACAAACATTAAAACAAAAATTATGAAAACCTTAAAATTTAAAATCATGCTACTTTTATCCTTAATCGTTGGAGCAGGTGCCGAGGCACAGACAACAGAAAAACCGACAATTATTTTTGTACACGGCATATGGGCCGACGGCTCTTGCTTTACCAGTCAGATCGAAGCCTTGCAAGCCAGGGGCTATCACGTAATGTCTGTACAGAATCCTGTTGCTTCTATTGACGAAGATGCCGCTGCCGTTCAAAGGGCCATTGACCTGGCTAAAGGCAAAGTAATCCTGGTTGGTCATTCCTGGGGTGGTATGGTCATCACTAAGGCAGGTAACGATCCTAAAGTTGTTGGCCTGGTGTACCTTGCAGCGTATGGTCCCGACGCCGGCGAATCATTAGCAGAAGTATCTAAAAACGCACCCCAAACCGAGCTGACTAAATATCTTGTTGCGCAAGGTGGATCCGTATTCATAACTAAAGAAGGCGTAAAAAAAGCCTTTGCTGTTGATCTGAGCCCAAAGATGCAGGCCGTTGTTTATGCGACGCAAACGCCGGCTGTGCATACGGTATTTGACGACAAAAGCGGGGATCCTGCCTGGAAACATAAGCCTACCTGGTTTATCGTAGCACAGAATGATAAAACAATCCATCCGGATTTAGAACGCTTTATGGCGAAAAGAATGAAAGCGAAGACTATAGAAATTCCGTCGAGTCACGTGATGATGCTCTCACATCCAACAGAAGTATTAAAGGTGATTGAAGAAGCAGCAAACCATAAATATTAAAATCATGGCAGAATCTCGTCATTCTGGCGGCACGTGCGACGCAGTGCTTATTGGGGCCGGCATTATGAGCGCGACGCTAGCCGTAATGTTGCATGAGCTTGATCCTGACCTTAACATCAGGATATACGAAGTGCTTGATCAGCCTGCCCTGGAAAGTTCTAATGCCTGGAACAACGCAGGGACCGGCCACGCCGCACTATGCGAACTAAACTATACACCACAAAATGAGGATGGCAGTATAGATATTTCCAAAGCGCTTCATGTAAACACAGAATTCGACCTTTCCCGTCAGCTGTGGTCATACCTGGTTATGAAGGGGGCGATTAAAAACCCGCAGGATTTTATTCATTCTGTACCCCATGTCAGTTTTGTGCGCGGTCAGGAAAATGCCACTTTTCTGAAAAAGCGGTTTGAGGCACTTTCTGCAAATCCTTTATATCATGGGATGGAATTTACCAATGATAAAAAGATCATTGAAGAATGGATCCCAATAGTGATGGAGGGCCGTGATCTGGCTGAAGTGGTGGCTGCTACACGAATGCAGACCGGGACAGATGTGGATTATGGCGCATTGACCAGGGTATTACTTGATTCCTTAAAAGGTGAGAACCATGTATTTATTCATTACAACCATCGCGTGCAGAACCTGGAACGACAAGGTAATGTTTGGAAAGCTGCTATCAGAAATGAAGTAACGGGCGACAATCATAATGTCTTGAGCAAGTTTGTCTTTATTGGCGCAGGGGGCGGTTCACTACCGCTCCTTCAAAAATCAGGAATAGAGGAGGCCAAAGGCTATGCAGGTTTCCCGGTCAGCGGGGTATGGTTGCGTTGTGATAACGAAGAAATTGCCAGCCGTCACCACGCCAAAGTGTATGGCAAAGCGTCGGTAGGCTCGCCGCCCATGTCTGTACCTCACCTTGACCAGCGCCATATAGAAGGAAAAGTGTCCCTGCTTTTCGGTCCTTACGCAGGTTTTTCGACCAAGTTTTTAAAGCATGGTTCTTACCTGGACCTTTTCGGCTCAATAGATCCGGAGAATATCATACCATTATTGGCAGTTGGCCGGGATAATGTTGCATTGACCAAATATCTCATCGGGCAGGTAGTGGAATCTATGGAAGAGCGCTACGCGATGCTGCGTGAATTTTTCCCATCCGCCAAGGAAGGTGATTGGCGCCTGGAGGTTGCAGGGCAGCGCGTGCAGATCATTAAAAAGGATCCGGTTCACGGTGGAATACTGGAATTTGGCACTGAACTCGTTGGTGCATCCGACAAAAGCATCATAGCCATGCTCGGCGCGTCACCCGGGGCCTCAACCGCTGTTTCAATAATGGTTGACGTGCTTGAGCGGTGTTTCACAGAAAAAGTAAAAGAGGGTGCCTGGACCGCGAAGCTAAAAGAGATGATCCCTTCATATGGGCAATCATTGATCGACAACCCTTCGCTTGCGCTAGAATTGAGAGCCAAGACCGCAAAAACATTAAACATTCAAAATTTACAGTCATGATCAGAGCATATCTTTTATATACAGGCGAAGACGGCGATTCGCATGCGAAACGGGGCAGTATACCTGCAGGGTCATTGGTGCAAGCGGACCATGCCCTTTTTAAAGAAACAGCGGCACATTCTTCATTCGACTGGCATAACGATCCAATACCCCAGTACGTGATTACTTTATCAGGTATCCTGGAGTTTACAACTAAAACTGGCGAGACATTTACAATATATCCGGGAGATGTTCTGGTAGCGACAGACCATACCGGTACAGGCCACAAATGGCGACTGGTTAACGATGATCCCTGGAAACGGGTATACGTGGTGTACAATGATGGTGAGGATACTCATTTTGTACCCGACGAAAAATAGTCCGCAACACACTTTAAACAAAACGTATGAGAATTTTAGTTATCGGGGCAAGCGGTCGTGTGGGCAGACAGCTCACCCATAAACTGCTGAAGCTGGGGCATCAGGTTACCGGGACTTCCACAAACAGGATGCTGTCTTTTGATTCCCCAAATTACAATCATCTTCTTCTGGATATCACCGAGGAATTGCCTCATTTGAAACCAAAGATTTCAGGCGACTTTGAAGCCATATTCTTCGTAGCCGGATCCGGAGAATATGGCCTTTTGGAAATTGATCTTCATGGTGCTGTAAAGACGATGCAAATAGCCGAAACCAAGGGCATTGAAAGATATATCATGCTCAGCTTTGCGTTTTCTCTTGAACCGGAAAGATGGGAAGAAGAAGGTGAAAGCGGTATTGCCGACTACGGGATTGCAAAGCATTATGCGGACGAGTGGCTTCTGCGGAATACAAAACTGAACTATACCATCTTGCAACCGTGTACGCTGACCGAGACGCCCGGCACGGGGAAGATCGCAGTTAATATTAAACATCATCTCAATAACTCCATTGAAGATGTGGCGAGCACTTTAGTAGAGGTATTAGACAATCCGTCCGCTTTTAAGAAAGTCATCACGATGCATCATGGCAATGTGCCAATTCATGAGGCCATATCAAGTTTGTAAAATCGACCAATAAAATTAAACCAGGACATGATGGAGATGAAGAGTTCCGTTCCGATAGGAACAAGGCAAACCGGCACCCGCCGGGAAAGTGATTCAATGGGTGTAATAGATGTTCCAGCAGAACATTATTGGGGTGCACAAACGCAAAGGAGCCTGATCCATTTTTCCATTGGGAATGACCGGATGCCAAAAGAACTTTATCACGCCTATGGCTATGTTAAAAAAGCAGCAGCAATGGTAAATGAAGCCGATGGAAGATTGCCGAATAACCTGGCTGAAGCTATAATTACGGCTGCCGATGAAGTGATAGATAAAAAACTCGATGCCGAATTCCCGCTTTTTGTATGGCAGACAGGCTCCGGCACCCAGTCTAACATGAATGTTAATGAAGTGATCTCCAACCGGGCGATACAGTTGCTTGGCGGGGTGCTTGGAAGTAAAAAACCGGTGCACCCTAATGACCACGTAAACATGGGGCAATCTTCAAATGATAGTTTTCCGACAGCCATGCATATTGCGGCAGTACTGGCGATTGACAATGAGTTGGTACCGGCGTTGGATAATCTCAATAAAGCTATTTTGGTAAAATCGCAGCAGTGGAAGGATGTAGTTAAAATCGGGCGTACCCATTTACAGGATGCTGTACCACTTACCGTCGGAGAAGAATGGTCAGGCTATTCTGCCCAGCTTTCTGCGGCTATTGATCGTGTCAAAGCCAGCAGAAATGAGCTTTATCAGCTTGCGGCGGGTGGTACAGCGGTAGGTACCGGGTTAAATGCGCCTGACGGTTTTGCTGAAGAGATTGCTGAAAAAATAGCAAAGCTAACTCAAAAACCGTTTGTAACGGCCCCTAATAAGTTTGCAGCACAAGGCTCACTTGATCCAATGGTTGCGGCGATGGCATCGCTAAAAGGTGTAGCTGTGGCGCTCATGAAAATAGCGAACGATATGCGCTGGCTGGCATCAGGGCCACGCTGCGGAATTGGAGAGTTGATTTTGCCAGCAAACGAACCCGGATCAAGCATTATGCCCGGCAAAGTAAACCCAACGCAATGCGAAGCGATAGTAATGATTTGTATCCAGGTTATCGCAGAAGACACCGCCGTAGCTTTTGGGGGCAGCCAGGGCAATTTCGAACTCAACGCGATGCGCCCAATCATCATCAATAATTTTTTACATTCAGCAACTATCCTGGCAGACGGCTCAGATAAGTTTAGAACGTTTTCCGTCGAGGGCACCCAGTTAAACGTGCCCAAAATTCAAGAATTCTTAACCCGGTCGCTTATGCTCGTGACGGCCCTGAGCCCGATCATCGGCTACGATAAGGCTTCCTCCATTGCTCATCATGCGCAGGACAAAAATCTGACTCTGAAAGAAGCAGCATTAGCCAGTGGCTATATTGATGAAAAGAAGTTTGACGAAGTGGTGGATCCGCGAAAAATGGTTTGATAAGATATATTCCAGAAATAAAAAGATCATGTTTAATCTAAAAATAATTTACAAATATGGGATTGTAGCGTTATTTTGTGTGGCTTGCTTGGCCGGACGATCTTACGCACAGGACGGTTCCGCTAAGGATGGTCTAAGGATCAAGCTGGATAGCTCCGGGGACAAGTACCTTCATTTTATAGCCGCGGCAACGTTTTGGGCGCGCTATGTGCAGGCTAATCCGGGCACAGCAGTGAACGGCATACCCAAAAATAACTGGTCCGATTTCAGTCTTCGCCAATTCAGGTTCATTACTTATAGCCAGCTCAGTTCCCGATACCTTATTTTATCTGATATCGGGATTGACAATCAGTCTTTTTCAGCCGGGGGATCCGCCGGCGGTGGTAATACGGGAAATGGCGGCGCTACCTTCAACGGGACACTGGGTAAAAAGCCTGCTGTTTATGTACACGGTTTATGGAATGAGTATACGTTGTTTCCGGATAAGGATCCAATTACGAAGGAGACAAACCCGGTATCCTTATATATCGGTACCGGACTGCATTACTGGATGGGGCTTAGCCGCATCACCACCGCCAGCTCCACAGAATATCTTGCTCTTGACGGACCGATATTTAACTGGCCCACTGTGGACCTGTCGGACCAGTTCACACGCGAGCTGGGTATCTACCTGAAAGGAAATGCGGGGCCCATAAGCTACCGCTGGTCTATCAACAAGCCATTTACTGTACTTTCCACTCCTACAGCTTATCCGGCTGGCTCTCCTGAAATTAATTATGCTGTAGATAATAATGCCCCTGGGAAAATATCGACTACCGGGTATGCGGCCTGGCAATTTCTCGATAAGGAAAACAATTTATTGCCTTATACAGCCGGAACCTACATCGGCACCAAAAGGGTGTTCAATATCGGCGCAGGTTATTATGCTACCGCAGATGGCACGGTTACCCAGGTAAATAATACAGCTTCTTCACCATTTATCAGGCACAATATCATGTTGTGGGCTGTTGACGGCTTTGCTGATTTGCCATTCGGGGGAACTACAAACTGGGCTGTTACCGGTTACAGTGTTTACTATCATTACAATTTTGGCCCCAATTATCTAAGAGATATCTCTATTATGAATGCCAACGTTAGTTTGACTCCCGATTATACAGGGGCAGTATCCCAGGCTGGTTTAGGCAACCTCTCTCCCGTGATCGGTACCGGCTGGAGCTGGTTTACCCAGGCAGGATTGTTACTGCCTAAAAGCCTGACTGGATCGAAGAATCGCTTTCAGCCTTTCGGGGAATTCAGCATACAGGAATTTCAGCGTTATGGTAATGCTAAGTTCACTCACTGGAGCACAGGTGGCAACATTTTTCTGGATGGCCACCACGCAAAAATTACGGTTAAATATGAAATCCGGCCCATTGTAGAAAACAATATGCAGGCCTATTCCAAAGGAACTTTTATCGTGGCCACGCAGATAAATCTTTAGCAGATGTAATGGCATGTTGACTATGCGTCAGAAGAGATAAATGAAAAAGCTGATTACCCGCACCAGGTAACCAGCTTCTTTCGTAAC
>JAFAKI010000250.1 GCA_019235595.1 Mucilaginibacter sp.
AATATGGAATCGTTGATGGAGGTATGTATAACGTAGTGCTTCAAAGCGGATTGATAATTACCCAACGCAGAATCAGCTCTCGATAATAAAAGTTCGGCTTCGTTTTGTTCCTCAATTTCTCCCGTAACCCTTTTGGGGTTAAGAAGCGATTTCTCAAGATATTTGCGGGCATTACGGAATTCTTTTATTTTTAAATAAAATGCACCTATCGTTTTATATGCATACTTGCTGCCTAAGTTATCATGGTCATCAATTATTATTTTCTTTTTTTGAAGCTGCACATCTTTGTCTAACCTGATCATTTCCAAATAATAGTGTTCTGCCTTTGCAAACAGTCCCATTTTCTCATAAATCTTACCTAATAACGCGGCTACTATTTCTTTCTGCCAGAAAAGTTCGGGAGGATGTATTTTTATAAAATCATTTAAATAAACGAGCGACTTTTCCGCCCCCTCAACTTGTATTAGGTCACTTACAGTTATGTAAAGAATATAAAACGTTTGCTCGCTGCTGATTTTTACCGCAAGTTCAAGGGCTTTTTTACTATAAAAAAGGCTATTTTCGTAGGATTTCGAAATAAAATAGACATGTGCAATTTCATCCCACGCAGTCTGTTTTTGATAATCTGTTAAATTTTTTATTTCAAGCGTTTTAAATTCAAAAGATAACGCACGGTTAAGATCACCTTTATCAATATATAACCGGTAGGCGTTCCACAAAGTTGTAATTGTAGGACTTATCTTTAACTGATGCAGCATCGAAAACACCTGATTGAATTGTTTTTCAGCTGTATCAAGATGATCGTATCTTGAATTTAATGACGCAAGGTCCCTCAGAACAAAAACGGCCTCTTTTTTATCATTTATTTTTAGATATAAACTATATGACATTTCCAGGCTATGCTTCAATAACGCATAGTTTTCTTCGGTGTCAGGCAAATAGTTGTATAATTCGTTCCAATAAAAAGCCTCGGTTTTAAGATCTCTTATTTTGGCACAATCATCAATAACTGCAAGGACATATTTTTTGCCTTTCTCCTGATCTCCTAATTCAAAGTAATATTTTGCAAAAAGCAACTGCGACCGGTATATCCACGTTCTTGAGTGTAGTGAATTGCTCACCTGAAGCGCTTGCATAATAAACGGATATGCCTTATTGAGGTTTTGTTTTTCTTCTCCCGGCAGAAAAGCATAGTATTCGCCGATCACTAAAAGCAATCGCACTTTTTCTTCACCGTAAACCAACGGAAGGAGTTTTTTTGCGGATTCGGCATCACCTTTGAGTGTGAAGCCCTTACATTCAAGAAAAAGAGCTTCGGTAATACCATAAACAAAATGAAGCTTTGAACTGAGACTATAAGCGCGTTTCGCAAAAAGAATACAACTATCTGCCCCCCCGGGGGTATGCTTACGCCAATAGACACCACTCACTCTCAAGAACATTCTTACCTTAATGGTATCATCAGAACGGCGATCTGCTTTTTGAATGACTGTATCAGGTGAAAAAAATTCGCTGGACACAGCAAGGTCACCGGATGTGCTTTGGGCTAAGCTGCGAAGGGCACCCATAAAAATTAGAAACAGAAGCAAAACTTTTTTTAACATCGTAATCCTATTTAAGTCTGCCGGTATTAATGTTAGCTTATTCCCAATTATTGACTATTGGGGATAGAGCCAACAAATAAATATAAGATAAAGTGTTTAAATTGAATCCGAACCCAGCAGCCATGTGTGCATTTTATTATAGAGGTTTTTAAAATTTAAACTGTATTGTGCTGCTTGCCACTAAAATATCTTTGCCGGGCCCCACTTCTTTTAGATATTCGCCGGCTTTGAACCAGGTAAAATCAGCCCGCAGGTAAAGGAACTTATTCACGTTATATTCTAATTGCGTTTGAAGCTGCTTTCCGATATCGCTGGATCGGGCGTTCTTCCCGGAATAAATCAGGATCGCATTAGGGCCATAAATGCCATCGTTCCGGCTCATTCTGTAAAAAAAATCGTAGTCGGTAGTAAAAATCAACCGCTTACTTAAAGCGAGTGAAACATAAGGGTGAAAGTCTGCTAAATTTGAAGGCCCGATAATCGAGACCAGGCCAAAATAGGCCCCTTTCGGAAAAAGAGGGTCGAATGTATTTAATCGTCCAT
>JAFAKI010000327.1 GCA_019235595.1 Mucilaginibacter sp.
AAACTTGTCGATCCGAAGCAAAGATTGACCTTTGTCAACAATTATTCGCAGATGTTCGTATAAGTCTTGCTCTTCCTGCTCTGGCAGCTCATTTTCGGTTGTCATTGCAGCAAAAGTACTCGTTTTTATACTAATTAATTATTTACAGCACCTACAAACAAAATTTATGAAAAGACTTAAACCCCTGTTAGTCGTAATTATTATTTTATTTACAGCTTACAGATCATCAGCCCAAAGCGCATTCTCCGGACTGATAAAAGCCGGGCCTGACGATGCCACGAAACTATTAAATGCTTATGCTGAACCTCTTTTTAAAGGCTTCGGAACTGGCATGAACAGCAACTGGACCAATACTGCCAAAACAAAAAAACTACTTCATTTTGATGTGCGCATCAGCGCGTCAGCTGCGCTCGTTCCATCATCTGATAAAAGTTTTGATGTTACTAAGATCGGTTTGTCAAACCATCTTGGTCCGCAAGACCCATCCCAAACCATTACCCCGACATTTGCCGGCGATAAAAATGGAACACCTCCTACGCTCAATATCTATGACGATAGCCACCGGCAGGTAGGTCAATTTCAAATGCCGACAGGAAAACTATCAATCATCCCGTCGCCGCAGGTACAAGTAACTATTGGCTTGCCTAAGAATACTGATATTACTGTAAGAGGTATCCCGCAAATCAATTTCGGAAGCAATGTGGGTAGCGTTTCCCTGATTGGTGTCGGACTAAAGCATGATATCATCCAGGACTTTGCGGGAAAAACAGCCGATAGGATCATCCCTTTCGATCTCGCGGTTACTTTAGGATATGCGAGGCTTAATATGAGCGTGCCATTGAATGTACAGCCCGATAACGGAGCTCAACCTGCCAATGCACAACAATCAACCGACTTCAGCAACCAGCATTTCGAGGGCCATTTCAACAGCTTTGTAGCACAGGCAATAGTATCGAAGAAGTTAATATTCTTCACACCGTTTCTGGCTGTGGGTTATAATACTGCCAATGCCAATGTCGCGACTTTGGGCAATTACCCTGTAACCACGGGAGCAACACTTCTTGGTCAGCCTACTTACACTACATACCCTAACCCGATCAATATTAAAGAAAATACAGTTAGTGGCGTTCGTGCCGATATTGGCTTTCAGTTAGAACTAGCCTTCTTCCGTTTTTATGCATCATACGGCGCATCAAAATACCAGTCGTTTAGCGGAGGTTTTGGATTTGGTTTCTAACTTTGCTTAATGAATATCGATTTTGAGATTTTTAGCCCTGTTCATCAAATTCAGGATAAACTGTTTGATGAGCGGGGCTTAAAAGTTTTCATTAAACGCGACGATTTGATTCATCCTATCATATCGGGAAATAAATGGCGTAAATTAAAATACCCCTTAAAAGAAGCACAATCTCAAAATAAAACCCACCTGGTTACCTTTGGGGGTGCTTATTCTAATCATTTACTGGCCACATCGGCCGCTGCTGCGAAGTTTGGATTCAGGTCGACCGGCTTTGTGCGTGGCGAAGAAGTAAGCAATGACACTTTATTTTTATGTCGGTTACACGGAATGAATTTGATATTTACCGACCGGGAAAGCTACCGCTACAAACGAGCTTTGTTCGATAAGCAATTCGCCGATGATAACAAAGCATTTTTCATTGACGAAGGTGGTTTATCAGCATTGGGCGCAAAAGGATGCAGCGAACTAGTAGAAGAGTTAACTGAATCTTACGATCATATTCTCTGCGCCTGTGGCACAGGCACAACCGCAGCTGGCATCATCAATGGAGTTGCTAAGCATCAGCTTCCTACACAATTTCACGGGGTACCCGTTTTAAAAAATGGTGAGTTTCTGAGAAAAGATATCGATGCGTTCCTCGATCAACCCTCAAATTACCATCTCCACACAGATTACCATTTTGGGGGATACGGAAAAGTAAGCGATGAGCTTATCAGCTTTGTTAAACAATTTGTAGCTTCAACGGGGATACTCATCGAACCTGTTTATACCGGCAAAATGTTGTATGCTTTGTATGACCTTGCAGCAAGAAATTACTTCCCTCCAGGCAGCCGCATCCTGGCTATTCATACCGGTGGTATGTGGGGCTTGCTGGGAATGAAAGAACGATTCAAAAGTTGATACTTCACGAAGATTTTACGCAGAAAAGTTCGGTTCAGAAAAGAAAAATCTTCCTAAAATCCTTAGAACTACTTTCGCAATCAGTACAAAATATAGGTTTAAACAATTTAAAGTTACTTTTTAGCTCATTGGTTCAAAAACCGCCTAAATTATTGTTTTTGAGCACTTTTTAGTAAATTTGGAGCAAACCGATTGCTTATGTATAACCTATTAGTCGCTCCCGAAAATGTGCAGGATTCATTAAAGAAGCATATCCTTGCTGATGGCTTCGACCTTACTTTTGACATGGAAAAAAGTAAAGGCGTTTATATTTATGATGCGAAGTACAAACGCACCTATCTCGACTTTTTCACCTGCTTTGCTTCGGTGCCTTTGGGTTATAATCATGAAAAAATGGTGAATGACGAGGAGTTCAAAAAGAACCTGATGCTGGCGGCCCTGACCAACCCTTCCAACTCCGATATTTACACTACGCAGTATGCGCAATTCCTGGAAACATTTGACCGGGTAGGTATTCCTGAATACTTACCTCACGCGTTTTTTATCTCAGGCGGCGCTTTGGCTATAGAGAATGCTATTAAAGTTGCCATGGACTGGAAAGTGCAAAAAAACTTTGCAAAAGGCTATACCAAAGAGAAAGGTTTTAAAGTATTGCATTTTGAGCACGCCTTTCATGGCCGCAGCGGCTACACGTTAAGTTTGACTAATACCCTACCGGTAAAGACCAAATGGTACGCCAAATTTGATTGGCCGCGGGTGTCGCATCCTGCTATGCGCTTCCCTTATTCGGATGCAAATCACGAAGATTTGTTAAGAAGAGAAGCCTTGTCGATCCAGCAAATCAAAAAGGCGTTTGAAGTAAATAAGGATGACATTTGCGCCATCATTATTGAACCTATCCAATCAGAAGGCGGTGATAACCATGTTCGTCAGGAATTTTTAGAACAATTAAGGATTATTGCCGACGAAAACGATGCCATGCTAATCTATGACGAAGTGCAAACCGGGGTAGGCCTTTCGGGTAAATTCTGGTGCCATGAGCATTTTGGTGAAAAAGCCCGCCCGGATATTCTTGCATTCGGTAAAAAAATGCAAGTGTGCGGCATCTTGGTTGGAAAAAAAGTAGATGAAGTGGAGGATAACGTTTTCCGTATCCCATCACGCATTAATTCTACCTGGGGTGGCAGTTTAGTAGATATGGTACGTTCATCCAAAATAATGGAAATCATTGAAGAAGATAACCTTTGCGAAAATGCCGCTGTTGTGGGCGAATATCTCCAGAACGAATTGATCAAAATCTCCGAAAAAAATTCATTGATCAGCAATGTAAGGGGACGTGGACTTCTTACCGCATTTGACTTCCCCGATAAGTCGAAACGGGACAATTTTATTAAAGAAGGAATGAAAAGAAATGTGATGTTCCTGGGCTGCGGTAACCAAACCATTCGCTTCAGGCCTGCGCTGATCATGGATCAGGCTCATATTGACGAAGGCCTTTCTGTATTGGATAAAATATTAGGTATATTATAATAAGCTTGTAATAATTTTGCTACAAAGCCCCTGTTTTGACGAAAAACAGGGGCTTTTTTCATATTATAGATACTATATGCGCACTTTTGCGTTTATTACAAACCCAGATATTAATATACACTATTTTTTAAACAAAAATGGCAGTATTGTCATTTATTATGGTAATTAATTTTGCATTTAAAATATCCCTGGTGGGTAATAGAAGTATAACATGAGCAAGCACATTGAAAAACTAAAAAAGCAACTTTTAGAGATTTCCGAAGTTGTTAATTCGTTCCGCTCAGAGGCTGTCCAGGTCAAAATAGTTGACCGGCTGCTGGATGCGATGATCGAATCAGAAAAGGGAGAAATTGATGGCGCCGATGCGTTCAACAGAAGGGTGCGCAGAACCAGGCAAGCGGATGACGAGGAAAACGCGACAGTAAATGGTAGAAAAAAACCAGGCGCTACAAAGGTCCTTAACCAGTTATTGTTGACTGATTTCTTTAACTCCAGTCACTCCATTTCTGAAATAGCCGATTACTGCAAAGAGAGCTACGATTCGGATTTTAAAACGTCTGAACTTTCTGGTATACTACTAAAGCTTGCTAAAGAAAATAAACTGAGACGCGAAAGGAGCAATGATAATAACCGCTTTGAATATGTAAAAGCTTAATAAAAAAGGCCCGTTACCGGGCCTTTTTTATTTCAGGTCAAACAGATCATTTACACCTAATATCTTTCTGGAAATAAAACCTTCGGCAAATTTCACTCCGATGCTTTTCCCATATTCTCGTGCACGCGCCTCGATTACCTGTATAAATTCAGGTGACGAGATGTAGGTTTGCGGTTCGCCCTCCCATTCCGGGTTATAAAACTGTGAACTAAACGCATGGATACTTTCCAATTTTTTATCCCAATATTCAGTCACATCCACTAGTATATCAGGCTTAATGTAATTATCCTGTATAAAGTGCAGCACTAGTTTCGGTCGCCATTCCACTTGCTTTTCGCCATTACGCCAAGTCTCGATTTTGCGCAATCCCGATAGGAATGCCGAGTCTTCGACCAAATCGCTTGCCCGACCATGATCAGGGTGACGATCGTGATAAGCGTTGGTGATCACAATCTCTGGTTTGAACCTGCGAATAGCTTCGATTACCTTTAACTGATGGGACTTATTATTTTCAAAAAAACCATCGGGCAAACCAAGATTATCACGTACAGCAAGTCCTAATATCTCGGCGGATGCAGCTGCTTCCTGGTCGCGTATCTCGGCGGAACCTCTCGTTCCCAGCTCGCCACGGGTAAGGTCTACGATACCAACTTTTTTGCCAAGGGCAATTTCTTTAACAATCGTGCCCGAACAGCCCAATTCAGCGTCGTCGGGGTGTACCGGCAATACAAGTATATCTAATTTCATATAAAAGGCGATTAACTTTTAGCCGACAGCAAACGTGCAATTTTCTTCCGGATTTTGGAAGAGGTCGGTTTCGTAAAAGGGTAAAAAAAATCGGTGACAACACCTGCCTTGCTAACCAGGAATTTATGAAAATTCCATCGCGGGGTCGACTTTAACTTTCCATTTTGCTTTTTATCAGCAAAAAACTTGTACAAAGGATGCGCATAAGGCCCCCTCACCCTTATCTTTTCAAAAACGGGGTAGTTGGTGCCGACATTTTCACAAAACGAGACTATCTGCTGGCCCTCCAGCGGCTCTTGTCCTCCAAAATCATTTGATGGGAATGCGAGGATTTCAAAGTCTTTGTCTTTGAATTGCTCTTTTAAATCGACCAGATCTTTAAGCTGGGGGGTAAATCCGCATTGGGATGCGGTATTAACAACTAATAGTACCTTATCCTTATAGTCAGATAAGCTCACCTCTTCACCGTTTAATTGCAATACATTAAACTGGTAAATGTTATTTTCGTTCATTTAATTCTGATAGGAATAGTATCCTGCCTGTTGTAGAATTGCTTCGATATCTCTCTCCTCGTTTGGATCATAGGTTTCCTTCAGATCATGGCCAAAGAAACGTGCAACAGATTGAAACATAAATGCCTTCAATCCGCCCTTCAATTCTTTTACCATCGCGTAGCTGGTCGTACCTGTTTGTCTGTCAATTAGCTTAATCAATATTTCCCCCTGACTAATTGTCAGGTTTTCAATTTCTTTCTTAAACAACGCCTTTATCTCTGTTTCGCAGGTATCCACCATGCGTTTTTGCACCTTTTTATCGGCTGTTGTGGCCAGGCTACGCTGTAATTTCTGGTATCTTTCAGCAGCCAGCTTGGCATAAGGCAAAACTTTGTAAACATTATACCTCAAACGGTTATAAGCATCCCGATCAGCCTTACTCTTAAAAATACGCACGTCAACTATCTTCACCTCCCGCGTTACAATCATCGGCACCAGTTCGCCGTCAATATTGGTAAGGTATGTTTTAATGGTATCATTTTTGCCCGTGGGTAAGGGACGAGGCAATTGCTCCTGGGCTTTTACAAAAGCCGCACTACAGCAAAATACCAGAAGAAAACCAAGAAATTTCATAATTTTACGTATTACAAAATTAAAGTAATTTTTTTGGTATTTAAATTACAACCTGCAATTAATCAATTTAGTTGCGAGTTAATACTATTATACGGGTAAACGCACATGAAAGATTTAGTGATTGATATAGAAGCTGAAAAGAATGAGATACTGAAAAGATATCGTGCTTTACTACGCGCCAGTAAATCGACTTTACAAAAGGGTGATAAACGGATGATACGCAAAGCATTCGACATGGCATTGGAGAGCCATAAGGATATGCGCCGTAAGTCCGGAGAGCCTTATATATACCATCCGATAGCGGTTGCACAGATCGCTGCTGAAGAAATCGGGCTGGGAACCACCTCTATCGTATGCGCCTTGCTGCATGACGTGGTTGAAGATACCGCAGTCACGCTCGACGATATTGAAAGGGAATTTGGTAAAAAAGTTGCCAAGATCATCGATGGATTGACCAAGATATCTGGCGTTTTTGATACCAATAGTTCATTACAGGCTGAAAACTTCCGTAAAATGCTGCTTACCCTGGCTGACGATGTGAGGGTGATCTTGATTAAACTGGCCGACCGCCTGCATAACATGCGGACGATGGAGTTTATGCCGCGCGATAAGCAGTTGAAACTTTCGTCAGAAACAGTTTACCTGTACGCCCCCCTGGCACACAGGCTGGGTTTATATGCAATAAAATCCGAACTGGAAGACCTCTCTATGAAATACATGGAGCGCGAGACCTACCAGTTTATCAAAAACAAGCTGAACGAGAAAAAGGCCGAACGCGAAAAGTTTATCCGTGATTTTATTGAGCCGCTAAAAAAGGTGCTGGAAGGCCAGGGATTGCATGCTGATGTATTTGGAAGGCCAAAATCAATCCACTCTATCTGGAACAAGATGAAGAAAAAGGCCATTCCTTTTGAGGAGGTATATGACCTTTTTGCCATTCGGATCATATTGGACAGCGCTCCAGAGAACGAAAAATCCGAATGTTGGAAGGCCTATTCAATAGTTACCGACTTATATCGCCCTAATCCTGATCGCCTGCGCGACTGGATATCATCGCCTAAAGCAAATGGGTACGAATCATTACACACGACGGTAATGGGCCCTCGCGGACAATGGGTTGAAGTACAGATCCGTACCAAACGGATGAACGAGATTGCTGAAAAGGGCTTCGCCGCACACTGGAAATACAAGGAATCATCAACCGATAGCGGGCTCGACCAGTGGGTACAAAAGGTGCGTGATATGCTGAAAAACCCTGAGTCAAATGCGCTCGACTTTTTGGATGATTTTAAGATGAACTTGTTCTCTGACGAGATATTCATTTTTACCCCAAAAGGTGCATTAATTCAATTGCCGCAAAACGCTACGGCACTGGACTTCGCTTTTGAGATCCATACTGACGTTGGGGCAAGCTGTATCGGCGCCAAAGTAAATCACAAACTGGTTCCTTTGAGCTACAAGCTGCAAAACGGCGACCAGGTTGAAGTGATCACCTCAAGTAAGCAAACACCAAAAGAGGACTGGCTGAACATTGTGGTGACTGCCAAGGCGAAAGCAAAGATCAAATCAGCCTTAAAAGAAGAAAAACGTAAAGTTGCTGATGAGGGTAAGGAGATATTGGAGCGCAAGATGAAATCGCTCAAAATCACTTACAATTCTGAAAATATCCACAAGATCAGCTATTACTTTAAGCTGCCCTCTACCCAGGACCTGTTCTACAATGTAGCCCAGGGCATCATTGACATGAAGGACCTGAGAGAATACCAGGCATCGGAAAAAGTAATTGAAAACAAGCCACAGGATAAAATCGAAACCGACCAGGTACAAGGCCTGTTACGCAATATCAAGGCCAAGGACAGCGATATGCTGCTAATTGGCGAGGACATGCAAAAGATTGACTACAAACTGGCTAATTGCTGTAACCCTATCCCTGGTGATGATTTTTTTGGCTTTA
Organism: Mucilaginibacter sp.; assembly: GCA_019235595.1. Classification (GTDB taxonomy): domain Bacteria; phylum Bacteroidota; class Bacteroidia; order Sphingobacteriales; family Sphingobacteriaceae; genus Mucilaginibacter. The sequence continues at coordinate 8,154 of JAFAKI010000327.1, forward strand.
TAACCGTAAGCGACGGTATCAAAATTCACCGTACTAATTGCCCTAATGCAGCCAAACTAATGGCCAATTACGGCTACCGAATTGTAAAAGCCCGCTGGACCAATCAACAGGAACTAGCCTTCCTGACCGGGTTGCGCATTACCGGTATTGATGATGTGGGGCTGATCAACAAGCTCACCACCGTTATATCAAATGATTTTAAGGTGAATATGCGGTCGATTACCGTGGATAGTGATAACGGCATTTTTGAAGGCTCCATCATGGTATACGTAAACGATACCGAGCACTTGGATAATCTGATCAAGCGCCTGAAGATGGTGAAAGGCGTCACTTCGGTAAATCGGTTCGATTCGGCTATTGAGAAAGCGTCTTGAATTAGTTGATTGAGTTAAGTGGTTGATTGAGTTGATTAAGTTGAATATTATTGTTTTTAAAATTTTGCAACTAATCCAACGACTACAACTTTTACAACTACTACAACCAATCACAACTTAGTCCAACTCAATAAACTTAATCAACTCTTAACTAAAATAAATAACTTTGCTCCGTTAATAAAATACTATGTCTCAACAGGAAACCGCCGCTATGGTGAGGAAGATTTTCGAGGCTTATCTCGAGAACAAAAACCTCAGGAAAACACCTGAGCGTTTTGCCATACTGGAAGAAATTTATTCGCGTACCGATCACTTCGATGTGGAATCGTTATACATCCACATGAAAAATAAAAAATACCGCGTGAGCCGGGCTACGGTGTATAACACACTGGAGTTACTGGTATCATGCGACCTGGTGACCAAGCACCAGTTTGGCAAAAACATGGCCCAGTTTGAGAAATCATACGGCTATAAACAGCACGACCACATCATTTGTATCGACTGCGGAAAAGTGGTTGAATTCTGCGACCCGCGCATACAACAGATACAAAGTATGATGGGCGGGTTACTCAAATTCGAGATCAAACATCACTCCCTTAATCTTTATGGAAATTGTGAAAAACTAAAGGCGGGTTTTTGTGAGAGAAAAGTATAAGTAGCAATGGGTAAACTTATCTTAAGCAAACAGGCGTTTTGGGATGTTGATATGGAGAAGATCGACTATGAAAAGAACGGCCGGCATGTTGTTGAAAAGGTTATTGAAAGAGGTACGGAAGAAGACTTTATTAACGTACTGAACTACTATGGCTTAAAAAAAGTGAAGGAATTATCGCTCCAATCACTTTGGCTTTCGGATATCAGCATCAATTTTTGCTGCACCTTGTTTAAAGTTAAACCTACCGATTTTAAATGTTACGAGAAGAAACAGTCCAACCAGCAACACTGGAACTTCTAAAAAAGATTGTTTTATTGCCTGAATTAAATCAGTTCAGGTTGGTTGGGGGCACAGCACTTTCTCTTCAATTTGGCCATCGAAAATCAATTGATCTGGATTTTTTTACCGATCAACCATTTGACAAGGAAATTCTAGTTGAAACGCTAGAAAACAACTTTGGTAAAATAGCCACAACAAATGAGCGAACTAAATCAATTTATCAATGCATCATTAGGGGTGTTAAAGTTTACTTCGTATCAGTTCGCGATCCATTCTTATATCCTGTACAATTAATAGACAACATCCCTTTTGCTGATGTTAAAGATTTAATAGCATTGAAACTTAATGCTATTAAAGGCAGAGGCGTAAAAAAGGACTTTTGGGGTATAGCTAAGCTCCTGCATTTTTACTCATTTGACAGTCTTTTTCAATTTTATCATGATAGATATAAATATGATGATACCTTTGCAGTGATTAGATCGGTCATCTATTTTACTGATGCAGAAGACGATGCCGACCCGGAAGACCTGGATGGAATGACATGGTCTGATGTAAAAGAGACCATTACAAGAGGATTTGACGATTATTATAAAAAAAGAATAAAAAATTAATGGCTGTTGATGTATTATTAGGCCTCCAATGGGGCGACGAGGGTAAAGGAAAAATTGTTGACGTACTAAGTGCAGGTTATGATCTGATCGCACGTTTCCAGGGCGGCCCCAACGCCGGACATACCCTCGAGTTTGACGGAAAGAAATTCGTTTTAAATACCATTCCTTCAGGAATATTTTTTGAAAACACGCTTAACCTGATCGGTAATGGCGTAGTGATCGACCCGATCACTCTAAAAAAGGAATTAGAAAAGCTTAAAGATGCCGGGCACGATCTTTTGGCAAAAAAGAACCTGGTGATCGCCAAAAAAGCTCACCTGATATTGCCCACACACCAGTTGCTGGATGCAGCCTCTGAAAAGAAAATGGGCGAAGGTAAAATTGGCTCTACCTTAAAAGGTATCGGTCCAACTTACATGGATAAAACAGGCCGCAACGGCTTGCGTATAGGCGATACTACCTTGCCCGACTTTAAGGAACGTTACCAAAAACTGGTAGACAAGCATACTTCTATGCTACAATCACTGTATGGCGAGGTGCCTGATTTCAGCGAGCGCGAGAAAGCATTTTTCGAGGCTTTGGAGTTGATACACAATTTTCCACTAGTTGATTCAGAACATTTGGTAAACAACTACCTCAAAGAAGGCAAGAAAGTTTTAGCTGAAGGCGCGCAGGGCGCAATGCTGGATATTGACTTCGGTTCTTATCCTTTCGTAACCTCATCAAACACTACGGCTGCTGGTGCTTGCACTGGTTTAGGTGTAGCTCCAAGCAAGATTGGTGATGTTATCGGTATTTTTAAAGCGTACTGCACCCGTGTTGGCGGCGGCCCCTTCCCTACCGAACTGGACAATGAACTGGGTGAAGAACTTCGTCAGATCGGTCATGAATTTGGCGCTACTACCGGCAGGCCTCGTCGCACTGGTTGGATCGATCTTCCGGCTTTAAAATATGCTATCATGCTGAGCGGTGTTACCCAATTGGTAATGACCAAGGCAGATGTGTTAAGCGGCTTTGAAAAGATATATGCCTGCACGCATTACAACTATAATGGCGAGATCATCGATTATATGCCTTATGATATTTGCTCGGTAAAACCGGAGCCTATTTTTAAGGAGATTGATGGATGGAACGAAGACTTGACAGGCATTACTGAACTTTCAGAAATACCTTCAAAACTGAAATCATATATAGATTATCTGGAAGCAGAATTGGGCGTTCCGGTGAAATTCTTATCAGTAGGACCAGATCGTAAACAGACTTTGCAGTTACACTAAGATTAATTTACTAAAATCATACGAAGGCTCTTTGCACTGCAGGGAGCCTTTTCATTTTACTTGATTACTTTTACACCGTGATAATCCCGGTAACCGATCCTGATCTCTTCAAACAGAAAGCCTTGCAATGGGCCTCATCATTTGATGTTTTTTGTTACCTGGATTCTAATAACTTCAACGATAAATATTCAAAATTCGCTCTATTACTGGCGGTTGGTGTTAAAGACGAACTGATCTTAACAACTGGTCCTTCTATTGAGAAACTAGAAAACTTTCGCGCTAAAAACCCCGGATGGATAACAGGATTTTTGACTTATGATCTTAAAAATGAGATCGAAAAGCTTGAATCGAACAACCCGGATCGCTTAGATTTCCCCGGTCTTTACTTTTTTGCGCCGGAACATTTAATAATTATTAAGAGAGGTGAAGCTGAAATCAT
>JAFAKI010000412.1 GCA_019235595.1 Mucilaginibacter sp.
AGTTACGTTCCTACTTGCTTGCCGTAAACAACGAATATGCGCTGCCGGGGGACGGCATCCACGAGCGGGATGAAATTGCTGTGATACCGCCGGTAAGCGGGGGATGATTTGGAGGTTAAAGGTAAAAGGCGAAAGGTAAAAGGTTAAAGAGAATCGCTGGCAAAAAAACCTTTCGCCTTTAACCTTTCCGCTTTCACCTCAACAAACCTATCTTTGCACAAAAATGGAACTGTTCGACCAAACCCTTCATCTCATCAAAAAAGAAATACTGCTGGAGTGGCGCTCTAAGTACGCCTTTAACGGGGTTTTGCTTTATGTTGTGTCGACTGTGTTTGTCTGTTACATTTCATTTAGCCTGAGCAAAGGTTTTGCGGGTAGCCAGGGTTATCCTATTGTTTGGAACGTATTGTTCTGGATCATTATGCTTTTCGCTTCGGTGAATGCCATCGCTAAAAGCTTTATACAGGAAAGTAAAAGTCGGTTGCTTTATTACTATACCATTGCAAGCCCGCAGGCCATTATTCTATCCAAAACAATTTACAACATTCTGCTGATGTCGCTCCTAAGCATATTGGCATTGGTGGTTTACATGGTGTTTTTTACCAATACCATCGGCGATCCGCTTTTTTATTTCTTATCTGTGTTGGTTGGCAGTATCAGTTTTTCAACTGTTTTTACCATGATATCCGCCATTGCTTCAAAAGCAGGTAATAATGGCACATTGATGGCGATTCTAAGTTTCCCGGTTATTATTCCGGTTATTCTCCAACTGATCCACCTTAGCAAAAATGCCATGTATGGACTCGATCGTAGCCTTAGCTATGGCAATATGGGTGTATTAGGAGCAATCAACGTCATCGTTATTGCTACCTCTTTGCTGCTGTTCCCTTACTTGTGGCGTGACTAGGTCACTCGTAAACTCAATTTGATTTTTTCATTTAAATGTTGTCATTCAGATTATTATGATCTTATTTGTGATTATTTTAATCTTTATTTGGATTAAGTCTAAATAAGATATTACTTTTGCGGCACACAACAACTGAAACAGAATGAAAAAATCAATCTTTACTATGCTCATATTTCTAAGTTTTATTTCGACGCAATTATTTGCACAGCAAAAACCGAATGTTACCTCAGAAGACTCATTAAATAATAATTTGTCTAAAAGCGCTACTACCATCGGTGGTTACGGCAATGCATTCTATCAACGTAACTCACGCACTCAAACATCAACCCTTGACCTGGAACGTTTTGTTCTTTTCACAGGGCATAAGTTCAATGATAAAATCTCCTTTTTCTCAGAGTTGGAGGTAGAGGATGCCAAGGTATCAGGTGGCGAATCTGGTGGTGAAGTAGCGGTTGAGCAAGCTTATTTAAAATTCAACCTGAATGCTAATCAATACATTGTCGCAGGTTTGTTTTTACCACGGATTGGTATACTGAATGAAAATCATCTGCCAAACACATTTAACGGTAACGAGCGCAATTATGTAGAAACCTATATTATTCCATCAACCTGGAGAGAATTGGGTGTGGGTTTGTATGGTAACCTTAATAATCTGCCAATAAACTATTCGGTAGGATTGGTTAATGGCCTTAGTTCAGAAATGTTTGCACATGGTTCAGGTATCCGTGAAGGTCGTTTTGAAGGCCGTAACGCGACTGGAAATAACCTGGCAATAACCGCTGCGCTGCAATTTTACCAGGGAGATTTTAAAGCACAGGTATCCGGATACTACGGTGGAACGGTAGGTGTTAGCAAGCGCAAAGCAGATAGCCTTGGGTTACAATCAGGCACTTTCGGTACACCAGTAGGTATTGGCGAAGCGGATGTGCAATATGCTCACGGTGGTTTTTCGGCAAGAGTATTGGGTACTATAGTTTCTATTCCTGATGCCGATAAGATTAACAGGGCCTACGCCAATAATACGCCAAAAACAGAATATGGCGCTTATGCAGAAGTAGGATACGATTTGATGTATTTGATGGGCAAACCAAAAGATAAGCAACTGGTTGTATTTGTACGTGAAGAAAAGCTGAACATGAATGCCAGCGTCCCATCAAACGGTGTTACCGATGGTACATTAAATCAGAATTATGTAGTAGCCGGCTTGACTTATTTACCGATACGTAACGTTGCTATCAAGGGAGATGTTCGGATAGCGCATACAGGTAATCAAAATCCTAATCTGGTCATCAATCCAAACCCGGTTGCGCAACCTTACCAACAAAATTATAATCTGGTTAATTTAGGCGTCGCACTTTCATTTTAATAATCATGGATAGAAGAAGCTTTGTAAAACAATCCTGCGCCATGTGCCTGGCAGTAGGCGCCGGCTTGGTTGCAGCCAGTTCGTTATCGTCTTGTGCTACATTACCGGTTTATAAAACCGCCGTTGCCAATAATAAGGTTTCCGTTCCGACGGCATTGTTTGCGCAAAGCGACTTCCAGGTTATCCAGGCCAAAGACCTGTTTTATAACATCGGGCTAAGAAAAGAGAAGGATGGCACTTATACCGCCTTATTACTCAGATGCACACATGCCGATAATCAATTGATATCAACAGGCAACGGTTTTAAGTGCAATCTGCACGGCAGTACTTTTGATAAAGAAGGACAGGTAACCCAAGGCCCTGCCGAACGTTCGCTGAAAAAATATCGGACGGAAATTATAGCTGATCAAATCATCATCCACCTAAGCTAAACATTCGGGCCGCGTTAAAATCCTGTTACAAAAAAGGCTTTTCATAAATAATTCATAATAATTACCTTAATTAGCATTGTAAAACTAATTAGGGTAATTATTGCGGATGCACATCAGAAGCCTTATTTTATCACTGTTTTTTCTACCTCTCGTTGCTTTTTCTCAGTCTATTACCATTTCGGGTAAGGTAACCACAATTGAATCGCACACAGGTATCGGTAAGGTGAGTGTTTTTCTGAGCAATTCATCTTATGGTACGGTAACATCTGAGGATGGTTCTTTTAAACTGGTAGGAGTAAAACCGGGACAATATGACCTGATCGCTTCGTCTGTCGGTTTCCAGGACTTCAGTAAAACCATATTGGTCGGAAATGAACCCGTCAATATCGACATCCCCTTAGCTCCTAAAATGAATCAGTTGCGCGGTGTGGTAATCACCACCAATGCCAACTGGAAGAAAAATTATGAGGAGTTTAAAAAAGCATTCATCGGCACCACAGAAAATGCGAAGAGTTGCGTGGTAGAAAACCCGCATATAGTAAACCTGGTTAACAGTACGCGTAAGCATACGCTGGAGGCTTGGTCTGATGATTTCTTCATAGTGGATAATAAAGCTTTGGGTTACCGGGTGAAATTCCTGATCGATACATTCGCCAATAATGGTATCACGGGTATTATCTCCTGGCAGGGGAAGGCTGTTTTTGAAGAACTGCCTGGCAGCGCCGAACAAAAGAAGGTATGGAAGCTAAAGAGACAGGAAACCTATTATGGATCGTCGCGTGATTTTTATAAGTCGCTTTACACTGGTACGTTGGCGAAAGAGGGATTTATTATTAAAAGATTACACCGGGAATTGAACCCAGAGCGTCCACAAGAAGGATTAATACTCCAAAAGATAAAATATTTCCACGATATCCATCCAAACCGCGATTCATTAAATTATTGGATAGGCAAGGAAAATCTGTCAAAATATTTTCGGGAAAGTTTAAGCCCAGTCCCGCTGGAGCCTTACCAGATATTTAGCCAGGCAGGTAAACCCGGACTGTTTGTGATTAGTTTTACAGATTGCCTCTATGTGATCTACACCAAACGACGCGAGGAACAGGATTTTAAAGACCTTTACCGTCCCTTAGACATGCCAAACTATGAAATCAGCGTACTGACGTTGTTTGAGCCATATGCTATATTCGATATGAATGGGGTGGTATTTAATGGCGCCCCGCTAAACGAAGGTACATGGTCTAAATCCAAACTGGCGGAGTTGTTGCCTTATGACTACTCGCCGGAGACGGATAAATAAGATTGTGAATATCGAACACCGAATACTGAATGTCGAATGATGAAGTAAAAACCTTCGAAATTCGGTATTGGACATTCGATATTCAATATTCAAAACCTTTCGCCTTTATCCTTTCACCTTTCAGCTCAACAACGTACATTTGTTGCGCAATTCAATATGAAACTTATTTATCAAACTTGGTGGAAAGTGTTGGCTGTTTTGCTGATCTTTTCAACGCTGATCACCGGTCTTCTTTTCCCCGTACCCAAACTGGCTATTCTTCATGAAACGATACGGAACCTATATTTCCACGTGCCCATGTGGATGGGTATGCTTTCGGTGTTTGTGATCTCAGTTTTTTACAGCGTCAAATATCTGAATACAGGTAAAGAAGAATACGATCTTGCTTCAGTAGAGTGTGTTAACACAGGTTTATTGTTCTATTCATTGGGACTGATAACCGGTATGCTGTGGGCCAAATATACCTGGGGCGAGTTTTGGAGCGGCGATCCCAAACAAAACAGTGCCGCGATAGCCTTCCTGTTGTATTGTGCCTATCTAGTATTACGAAACTCAATTGATGAGGAGCAGAAACGGGCCAAAATATCGGCTATCTATAACATTTTTGCATTTCCTATTATGATTGTGCTGATATTTGTATTGCCAAGGATGACGGATTCGTTGCATCCGGGAAGTGGCGGTAACCCGGCGTTCGGGAAATATGATCTGGATAGCAGGATGAAAGTTGCCTTCTACCCGGCTATGCTGGGTTGGAGTTTGCTGGCGGTTTGGATAGCAACTATCCGCTACCGCATACGTTTAATTGAATATAAAAGAAATAGTATAGATTAGCCTCAACTAAATCCTCTCCAAAGGATAGGCTTGAAAGTCTCCCAGTTGGGAGAGATTTAGAGCGGGCAAAAACAAGTTTACCTGATGAAAAAGCTTTTTATTTTACTCTGCGTGATTCTTTTCAATATTACTGCCTTTGCTCAGCAATCTTCTAATGTTGAGATGGCAGATACCCTGCGCAGCTCGGGTAAAATATACGTTGTGATTGGCGTTATATGCATTGTTTTTATTGGTTTAGCCATTTACCTGTTTTCCATCGATAGAAGATTAAAAAAAATCGAAAAAGAAAATTAGTTCAAAATCTAAACCTATGTTGTTTAAACATAGATTTAAGCGTTCTCTTTGATGGTGTAGCCAAGACACTAAGAATTTTCTATTTGCAATATTGATAATTTTTGTACCAAATTTGAGCACTTTTTTGAGGAAATAATAATTATGGAACTCCAAATTACAGCAAATAACAAATCGATCGTTACTCACGAGACGAATTTCTTTGGCGACGTATGCAAGAATTTTGACTATGCCGCGCAATTTACTAAACACGATGCCGGCCTGCTTGATCAGATTAAATCATGTAACAGTGTTTACCGTTTTCGCTTCCCTATCCGTAAAGGAAATGGTTTTGAAGTGATCGACGCATGGCGCGTTGAGCACTCTCAGCATCAGTCGCCAACCAAAGGCGGTATCCGCTACAGCGATATGGTGAATGAAGACGAAGTAATGGCGCTTGCAGCTCTGATGACCTACAAATGCGCCATTGTAAACGTGCCATTTGGTGGTGCAAAGGGCGGTATTAAGATCAATCCTAAAAATTATACAGTACAGGAACTTGAAAATATCACCCGTCGTTATACAGTAGAATTGATCAAAAAGAATTTCATAGGCCCAAGCATTGACGTACCTGCACCTGACTACGGTTCAGGCGAACGTGAAATGAGCTGGATTGCTGATACTTACGCTACCATGAACCCAGGTCAATTGGATTCAATGGGGGCAGTAACCGGTAAACCAATCGCTCTGCATGGTATCGCAGGCAGACGCGAAGCAACAGGCAGAGGGGTAGCATTTGCCGTACGTGAATGCGTAAATGTAGCTGAAGATATGAAAAAGCTTGGATTGACTCCGGGCATTGCAGGCAAAAGGGTGATAGTACAAGGCCTGGGTAATGTGGGTTACCATTCCGCAAAATTCCTGCAGGAATATGGAGGAGTAATTGTTGGCCTGTGTGAATTTGAAGGCGCTATTTATAACGCTGACGGATTGGATGTTGAAGCTGTATTTCAGCATCGCAAGTTG
>JAFAKI010000212.1 GCA_019235595.1 Mucilaginibacter sp.
GTTTTTCGCGCTTGAATCCTTGCTCTATTGCAAACTGGGTGGCGCCATCGCCTACCAACATTACGTGCGGGGTTTTTTCCATCACTAATCGAGCCACCGAGATAGGGTGGGCAATATCTTCAATTGCAGCTACTGAACCACAATTGCCAAACTCGTCCATTATACAGGCATCTAAAGTTACATGCCCATCACGGTCTGGGTAACCGGCACGGCCTACGGTGTGGTTATTCATGTCTGCCTCTGGTACGCGTACACCGGCTTCAACGGCGTCTAAGGCTCTGCCGCCTTTTTCGAGTACCTGCCAGGCCCCTTTATTGGCAGCTATCCCGAAATCCCATGTCGAGATAACTATCGGCAGATTAGTAGCCGGCTTAAATGAAAGTGTTTTGGCAACGGATGATTTGGATAATGCTGCAAGCGAAACGCCTGTAGCAGACAGTTGAATGAATTTGCGACGGTTATACATGCCGCTAATATAGAAAGTTTGGGCGATTTGTTTTCGCAACGAACTTATTGCCCCGCCACATTCATCATAGCCCTTACCTCAACACTGCCACCCAATTCAAAAACAGGGCATTTGTTGGCGATGACCTTGGCAGCGTCCATATTTTCGGCTTTAATGATCAAGACAGAGCTCACCAGGTCGTCATTAGCTACGTAGGGGATAGGTTTGGTTGATTTTTCTTTTCCCGATATAGTTGCCCCTTCATTGGTAGGACGGTAGCCTGCCACCAAATCACCTGATTGCGCCAGGTTACCCATGTATTCCTGCCATTTTTTGATGTTGTTCTGGATTTCTTCGTTTGATGAAGGCTTAAAGTTGGTTTTAAACCTTACGATCATTAAGTATTGTGATTTTGCCTTTTCCTGCGCAAATAAACTGGTGCAGGCAAACAGGAATGCGACCAGTAGGATGAGTTTTTTCATGATTTATTTAAGGTTTATTGTTCTGTGTCAACATCTTCATCTGATAATGGGTTTTCTTCGGATAAAATCTCTTCAGATCGTTCCACATCCTTCGCGAACACTTTCAACTTGATGCCGCCTCCGCCCTGGTTATAAACTGGGTACATTGCACCCAAACTTTCATCTGTTATAAAGGAAGGTATGCCATTGGCTTCGAGCCTGGTGCGGATTATCTCGGCTTCCATGGGGTTATAAAAGGTGCGGAAGGTTACTATTTCGTCGTCTTTTTGCATTGCTGATACAGTTGTTTAAAAATAGGCTGAGTATAAATCAAAACCCGATTCAAAAATGAGAATTTGTTTTGGTTAATTTGAACATTATGAACCGCATCGACCGTATATCTGCCATTTTAATCCATCTGCAATCCCGCCGCGTTGTTAAAGCAGGCGATATTGCCGACCGTTTTAATATCAGCTTACGCACTGTTTATCGCGATATTAAAACACTGGAAGAAGCAGGAATACCGCTGATTGGCGAGGCCGGAATAGGTTATTCCATTATGGATGGCTATCGCTTACCGCCGGTAATGTTTACCCGCGAAGAGGCAACAGCATTCCTTACAGCGGAAAAGCTGATGGAGAAACTAACCGACCCTTCTTCTGATGAAAATTACAAATCGGCCATGTTCAAAATACGCTCTGTGTTGCGCATGTCTGAAAAGGATTTTTTGGAAAATATTGATGGCCATATCGAAGTGCTGAAAAGCAGACGCGTAGCACCCGGCGCCAAGCTCGACCTCAACCCTCTGCAGATCATCTTAAAAGGGATTGGTGAGCGACAGGTATTGTCAATCCATTATTTTGCAATGCATAACCAACAGAGAACGGAAAGATGCATTGAGCCTGTCGGTGTGTTTTATCTTGAAAATTACTGGCACCTGATTGCCTGGTGCCGCTTGCGTGAGGATTACCGCGATTTCAGGCTCGACCGAATTTCGAATATTTCCCTTACAGGCGAACGTTTCAGAACACAACACCCCAATTTGAGTGAGTATATCCAGGAGTCTGCAAAGGAAAAGAACATGCAGGCGATAACTATAAGGGTAGAAAAGAAGATACTTCAATATCTAAACGAGCAGAAGTACTACAATGGCTTTGTATCTGAAAAGGAGGTAGACGGCATGATGGAAATGACCTTCCTGACCAGCTTTATAGAAGGCTTTGTGCGCTGGATAATGATGTACGGCGATATGGCCGAGATAGTTAGCCCTTCTGAACTCAGAACAAAAATAAGCGAACTGGCAGGAGTGATTTACGATAGGAACAAGAATTAAAATAGTTCCCCAACGTTTACAAAAAGCCCCCTGGAGCCTTGCCGGCCAAAGCCATAATCAATGGCAATATTGGTTTTGGATACCTTGTTCAACTTTATCCGCAGCCCGGGGCCGAATCCCGGTTGTATGGCTTGCAACCTTGTACCTGGAGCACCTGAAAACGATTGCAGGTTTAAAAAGGCAACACCGCCAAGAAGTCCATTCCTGGTAATCCCGTAGCGGTATTCGGTTTCCAAATACACCTCTTTGGCGCCGCGAAAGCGCCCTTGTATATACCCTCGTCCATTGCTTGAATAAGGGTCCCACTGGGTGCTTGGCAGGTCAAGATAGGGAGGCTTGCCGTTGATGGTTAGCCAATCGTAGTTCCAAATAGCGATCACATTTTCCGATCCCTCCGGAAATCTGAAATACTTGCGGATATCAAGAATAATTGAGCGCCAGTCCGAAGTGCTGCCCAGAAAGCGATAATTATCCCTGAATTGAAATCCGGCAAAAAAACCGGCAGAAGGATTAATAGAATTGTCGCGACTATCAAATTCTGCATTCAGCGTATACCCCGTAGAAATTGTACGACGGCCATCGCCATAAAGTGAAAAATCAGACGGCCTTACCCCATTGAGGTTCCCTTTTTCCGAAATGTGCGAGTGATAGTCAATAATATATCCGGCACCTATTAGGAAATTTCCTGAGATTTTTCGCAGCAGGGTTTCATAGATCCGTAGGAAGTTATAGTCAAGCGGGTCTTCATTCTTAATATTAGAACTGCTGCCCAAACCAAATGTGCTTTGCGGATATTTATAAAAGCGATAATCGCCTATTAGTTCATAATTATTTTTATTCAGCCATATTTCTGACTCGACCTGGAAGGTGAGTTGTTTATTTTCGGTATATCCTGTAATGCCCGTAACCGTCGATATTTTGTCGTTAGTATCTATCCTGAATGCAGCGTTGCCGGTTAAACTAACTGCAAACCTCGAAACAAGGGTATATCCAAACGCCGGTATCGCTGAAAATTCAGGCTTCGTACTGACCTGTTTTACCACTTTCGAGGTGTCGGTTTTTTTATGAAGAACCTCCTTAGCTATGTCAATAAGGTCTAATTGTGCGACTCTATTGGTGTCTTTTTGGGGTTTGTGCAGGGTATCCGAAGGCCGCAAAAGATGATAGTGTATATTCTTTTGTTGGCCATATACGCATTGTATACAAAAAAATAATAGCAGGAAAACGGGGTATATTTTAGTCATCGGATAGTATAACGCGACGCCAAATATACTGTTTAACCGGGTGTTAAATCCAAAACTCTACTGACATAGGGCTGTCATTTTACGATTCTTTCTTTGTATCATGGAAAACAAGGAAAGATATTGGATAACAGTAGTATCCAAGGATCATATCAAACGTGGTGTAGTGGGCGGCTTTATGCAGGCAAATCACGGTAAGCCCGGCGCTCTAAAAAAGCTTCACGTAAACGACTGGGTGATATTCTACTCGCCCAAAGTGACCTATGAAGGCGATGAAAAATTACAGGCCTTTACCGCAATAGGGCAGGTAAGCGGCAATGAAATATATCAGTATAAGATGTCTGAAAGCTTTATTCCTTACAGGCGGAGTGTCAACTATTATCCCTGCAAGGAAACACCGTTTATTCCGCTCATTCCTCAAATGGAATTTATTAAAGACAAGAGAGCCTGGGGCTATCATTTCAGGTTTGGATTTTTTGAGATAGGAAAAACTGATTTTGAATTGATCCGTTCCAAAATGTTAGATAGTAAATCATTAACCAATTTATAAGACAATGGGAAATTTAAGTTTAAAAACATCTATTGATGTAAACGCACCGGCAGTGAAGGTTTGGGATGCGCTGACCAATCCTGAGATCGTAAAAAAGTACTTTTTCGGTACTAATGTAAAAACCGACTGGAAGAAAGGCAGCCCTATTATCTGGGAAGGGGAGTGGGAAGGCAAGAGCTATCGCGATAAAGGCGAGATACTGGATATCGAGCCGGGTAAATCAGTAAAGTATAATTATTGGAGCACTATGTCTGGCACCGAAGACAAGCCAGAAAATTACCAGGATATAACCTATAACCTGGAGGAGCAAGATGGTAAAACCACATTGAACATCACCCAGGACAACATCAAAAGTGAGGAATCAAAAGAGCATTCGGAGCAAAATTGGCAATGGGTTTTTGGAAAGATGAAGGAAATGGTAGAGAGCGGCGAAGTTTAAGTTTTAATTGATATAGATTTTATAAAAATCTGACTTAAAATAATTTAAGTTTAAATATAACAATTAGTTATGAGTCAAAATGTCCCATATAAGCAGGTAAATTGCACAGGAATTTTTGTTGCAGGCATCGCGGTGCGCACCACCAAACAGGATGGCCGGGCGCAAACCGACATTCGGAATTTATGGGCAAAATTTATGAGTGAAAATATAGCCGGGCAAATAACCGCCCGGCTGTTTATGACCTGTACCTCGGCGACAAGGCAGAGGTATATGTAGGCGTAATTTAATGCAGAAAATTCTTTATTAGGATTTTTATGAAACTATATCCTGTTAAAATTCAGACGACTACCGGCTTTACCTTCAATAATACTTCCGTTGCTGTAGGCTAAGTTACCTGAAACCAGCGTATGCGTTATTTTCGACTTAAATGTGCTACCCTCGAATGGGCTCCATCCGCATTTGTATAAAATATTGGATTTGTTGACGTTCCACGGGTTGTTCAAATCAACTAATACAAGGTCGGCCCAATAACCTTCGCGGACATATCCGCGCCTGTCGATTTGGAAACAAATTGCAACGTTGTGCGCCATCTTTTCGGCAACCTGCTCCAGGCTGATCTTGCCATGATGGTATAGTTCAAGGACGGCAGGTAAGGCATGTTGAACTAATGGTCCGCCTGAAGGGGCTTGTAAGTAAGGTTGTGATTTTTCTTCTATGGTATGCGGGGCGTGGTCCGTGGCGATGACGTCAATCCTTCCATCGAGTACTGCTTTTAAAATCCCATCACGATCAGTCTCAGTTTTTACCGCTGGGTTCCACTTGATCAGGTTGCCTTTAGTTTCATAGTCCTTATCGCTGAACCACAAATGATGCACGCAGGCCTCAGCAGTGATACGCTTGTCTTTTAAAAGAATATCGTTCCTGAACAAGTTGGTTTCTTTTTCTGTTGAGATATGCAGAATATGCAGACGGGTATTGTGTTTCTTCGCTAGTTCTACTGCCATAGAAGAAGACAAATAACATGCCTCTTCACTGCGGATCTTGGGATGTAGCCTTACA
>JAFAKI010000217.1 GCA_019235595.1 Mucilaginibacter sp.
CAATGAGATTGGCCAAGAACATTTTGAAAGTGTATGCAGTGATTTGATTGAAAATGCCAGCAAGATAGGGGGCGAATATTACTCTATCAAACAAAGGCCATTTTCCTACTCCGAAGAGGGTGATTGCTCGTTAATGGTCATTAATAACGAGTCTGACTTGATGGAAATTGAATCTGATATAAAATTCAAACAAAAAATCACCAATCTGGCTAATGACATACAGAAGATGGTAATCAATAGATCTCACGAGAGCGAAGTGTGCAACCACTTTGTCCAGTCGGTGGCCAATGTATTGAATGCAGCCGCCGTTACGCTTGTGGTAAGTGATGGTAGTATGCCAAATGACAGGGCTGACTATATTTATCAAGACAATCCTGAGCCAATGGATTTGGCGGTCAAAATGGCCAGTTTAGATTCTGGCAAACTCATTACAGAGCTTTTCTTGGAAGCTGAAGGGTGGGTGGCCATTCCCATCAGTGCATGGAAAGAAAATTATTGCTTGTTTGCATATAAGGATGCCGATGCGGAGTTGGCTTCAAAATCAATTACCTTCATTACCTCTATCTTGTCACTTATTCGCTCTTATTTCACCGAGGAAAGCCGCCGTCTTGATGTTGAGAGAAAACTGAATAATAGCCTAGTTCTAGAGCAGGCTGTTCTGATGAATTGTCCTGTCGGTATTATGGTTCTTGGGCAAGACCTGACTGTAAGGCGTACCAATTATTTCATTGAGCGCCTTTTTAAAGGCGAAAATATGGAGCGCGATCAGAGCAATCTGGCTAAGCTTGTTCAAAATACGGCGCTGCGCATGGAAATTCTATCCATGCTCAACAGTAATGGAGGTAAAAGCACTATTGAATTCCAATTCGATGATTTTGGTCGTCATTATGATCTGGAGATTTCATCTCATCGGATTGGAGCCGAATCAGAGAGTGATGAGTTTCTCATTCTGATTATTGATATGACTGAGAGGAAAAAAATTGAAAATGCCCTTATTGAGCAAAAGATAAAGGCTGAAGAAGCAAGTGAGGCCAAGTCTTCTTTTGTGGCAACCATCAGCCATGAAATCAGAACCCCCATGAATGGCATTCTCGGCATGCTCGAGCTGGTGAAGGAGTCCATGCTTGATACCCATCAACGAGATCTGATTGACACGATTCATGAATCATCACTGACATTGATGCGGTTAATTAATGACATTCTGGATTTCTCAAAAATAGAATCAGGTAAAATGGAAATTTGCCCTGTTACTACAGATATAAGAGAGCTGGTCTATCAGGTGGTTTCATTATATCGAAAGGCGGCGCAGGAAAAGAGCATTGAATTAAATTTCCATATTGATTCGCAGTTGGAAAAATATTTGCGTACTGATCCGTTAAGGGTTAGGCAAATATTGCAGAATTTTATCAGTAATGCCATTAAATTTACGGAAAAAGGATCTGTTACGCTCAATGTAACCGTCATGAATACTGAAAATGGTGTGCAATCCTTACTTTTCAGCGTCAAAGACTCCGGAATCGGTATTTCTGAAGAAAATATCAGCAAACTCTTTACTCCATTTACCCAGGCGGACTCTAGTACAACCAGAAAATTTGGTGGCACTGGACTAGGGTTGGCGATTTGCAAGAAGCTGAGTGAGATGATGGGTGGAACTGTTCATCTTGAAAGTACAGAGGGCGTTGGTACTGCTGCAGAATTTAAATTGCGGTGTGATATTGCTACATATGTTGATGAGGCCAAGAAGGCGGTGGTCGAAGATATTGATATCATCTGGGGTGGGGCACCACTGCTGGTAGCAGAGGATAATCCAACTAATCGCAAACTGATCGGCATGCAATTGAAAAAAATAGGTATCGAATTTGTCATGACTGAAGATGGGAGTGAGGCATTTTCTGTTTGGAAGTCTCATAAAAATCCGGTGGTGCTGACGGACTGCCATATGCCGAAAATGGATGGCTATCAGCTAGCCACCGCTATCAGAAGCTATGAAAATGAAACCATGGTTGAGATGGGTAAAAGGACGATAATTATCGCCTGCACGGCCAATGCATCTAGTGACGAAGTGGGAAAAATAAAAAGCTATGGCATGGATGATATCATTACCAAGCCAATAGCTATTTCCGAGCTAAAGGGGATAATGGTAAAGTGGAAGTCCAATGCAGGTTCTATTCTGCCTTCGTAATAATATTTTTGCCAGGCTTGCTTTTGTGTTACTGCTAAAATTGGCCTTGCAGGCAGTGCCGTTTTAAAATAAAGCAAAATATAAAATTGAATGCAATTTTCACCGAGGGCGTGCTGATTTGTTGCAGTAACTGTTAGTGCCTCTAAATAAGTGACTAAGTAGAATGGTTGCCCCATTGGTGACTATCGAACGGTGGGTTAGCCCGTTCCTGCATGATGGGCTATCAATAAACTAATTTAGATATTCACCCTTGCAGGGGGAGTAAAACTTGAGCGACCGCTTTGAATCCCGGCTATTCGCTGCCACAACAATTGCTATGCTGTTTGTGGCGGCCCTGGCGTTTTCTGTCTGGAAAGTTGTTGACAATGTCGGTATCGCGGCACGTGGGCTGGCGCATAGCCAGGCACTTTTGCATCTACTGGACCATACTCGTGTCGATACGGTGCAGATCGAGCAGGCGACCAAAGATTATCGGCAGACCGGCGATGCGGCCTACCTACTGGAACGCAACCGGGTAATCGGGCAACGTGAGCAGTTGCTGGCGCAGCTTCGCGAGCAGATCAGCGACAATCCTGTGCAAGTTGGTCGTTGGATAGTTCTACGCAAGGTAATCGACCAGCGCCTGGCGATTTCCCATGAGATAGAGCGTTTGCGTCAAGTGGATGGCCCTGCAGCAGCCAGTGCCTATGCGGAAAAGGCCCCGCTGCGGCTGACCCGTACAGAGGTTTACCGGCTGCTGAACGAAATGCATCAGGAGGAATACCGTCTGCTGAGCCAGCAGCAGGCGATATTCGAGCACGCGCAACAGTTGCAGCTATGGCTAAGCGGCATCGCAGGTACTACCTTGTTTCTCCTGCTGGGGGGAACCTATCTGCTGGTGCGGCGGCAATGGCGGGAAAACAATGTCAGTCGCCGGGCTCTGGCCGCCAGCGAGGAAGACCTGTTGGCCACACTGCATTCGATTGGGGAAGCGGTGGTGTCTGTCGATGCTGAAGGTCGGATCACGCGGTTCAATCGAATTGCCGAACACCTTACCGGCTGGCCAGCGACCGACGCTGGCGGTTTGCCGGTGGCGCAAGTGCTTACTATTCTGGACGATGTCGATGGGCAGCCAGTTGACCTATTCACCTGTGGTGCACAGCAAACAGGACATGGGACGCATGGACCGAAATCCTGGCATGGGTGTTTGGTCGCACGCGATGGCAAGCAGTGCCCGGTCAACTACACCTCCGCGCCGATTGTCGCCTTCGGTGGCCTGCTTCGCGGTGTGGTGTTCGTGTTTCGTGATGCCACTG
>JAFAKI010000281.1 GCA_019235595.1 Mucilaginibacter sp.
GTGAGCATGCTGATCAGTTCGCGTTCAGCTTCCTTTAATGTTTCGCAAATCAAAACGCCCTTTCCGGCAGCTAATCCATCGGCTTTTAAAACAATTGGGAGGCTTTGCGTTGATAAGTAAGCAAAACCCTCATGTAACGTTTCGCGGGTAAAGGTTTTGGATGCTGC
Organism: Mucilaginibacter sp.; assembly: GCA_019235595.1. GTDB lineage: Bacteria > Bacteroidota > Bacteroidia > Sphingobacteriales > Sphingobacteriaceae > Mucilaginibacter. The sequence continues at coordinate 168 of JAFAKI010000281.1, forward strand.
GGTAGGGATTTTATTCCTGAACATGAAATCTTTAGAGAAATCCTTGCTGCCCTCCAGTTGTGCCCCCTCTTCTTGCGGACCGATCACCGGTATGTTTTTCAGCTTTTCGTCAGCCAGGAAAAAATCATGAATGCCTTTAACCAATGGTTCCTCGGGGCCAACCAATACCAGGTCAATTTTGTTTTCTACTGCAAAACGGCCTATGCTATCAAAGTCAGTGGCTTTTATATTTACATTTTTGCCGTATTGCGAGGTGCCGGCATTGCCGGGTGCAATAAAAAGCTGCTGGCATTTTGGACTTTGTGCGATTTTCCAGGCGAAGGCGCTTTCCCTTCCGCCCGAACCGAGGAGCAGGATATTCATGCGGCAAAGATAGCTAAATGTGCAAATGTGCGTATGCGAGGATGTGCAAATGTTTTGTAGGCCATGCATGTACAAATCTGCACATCTACTAATCTGCACATTTGCAAATCAACATAATCATAGTTCAGACAAATAATGCAAACAAATTCGAAGGCTAAACATTACCTTTATGGTATGTCGAAACGAATGGACAGATACCGCAAGCTTCCGGTTTTTCAAAAGTCGGAAGAGATACTGGAGCTCGCTAATGTAATAGCTGAAACCCTAAAAGAAGATGATAAAAAAGAACATCTTGCCAGCGAGATACTCAGCAATGCCATGATCATGCAGGTTAAAATTGCCGGGGCAGAAGGCGGTGGTCTTTATTCATTAAAAATGCAAAACGCCGTGGTGATCAAGATCGCGGCGCATGATATGCTCAACGCGGTTATATTTTCAGCGATGGTCGATATCAACGAAGAAGACTATGTGCAGCTAATGCGTGATAAGGTGGAGGAATTCAGGCTGGAGTTTATAGATTGGATACGCGGATTTGATAAAAGTTATGACATACCAGACAACTGGGGAATTCGTTATGATTCAAGCACACCAGAGCAGGAGAAGCTGGAAGAACTGATGTTTGACGAAGACAAGTTTTGGGACGACTTTGAAAAAAATGGCTTCGACGAAGATGATGACGATTGGGAAAGCGACGATGAAGACGACGGGAAATAATAACCAATAATTTTATAAGGGGATAGGGTAAAGCTTTCGCCTTTAACCTTTCGGCTTTCGCCTCAAAACCTTACCTTTGCCTGCCATTATGACTACATAAATTGCTATGGCGCAATTGTTGCCAACGTAGCATTATATATAAATACGTATGTTAAATTTTATAAGCAAGCTTTTTGGAAGCAAATCGGAAAGAGACGTAAAAGCGATACAGCCGATAGTGGAGAAAATCAAAGAAGAATTTTCGAAGCTTAGCGGTATCAGCCATGATGATCTCCGTGCTAAAACCATAGCTTTTAAAGAGACGATAAAACAGGGCCTTGCCGAAATTGATGCGGAATTGCATGAGCTGAGAGACAGGATCGAAAACAATCCTGATCTGGAAGTAAGCGAGAAGGTTCAGCTATATACCCAGGTAGATAAGCTCGAGAAAGATCGCAACAAGGAACTGGAAGTAATATTGATGGATATCCTGCCGGAGGCTTTTGCCGTGGTAAAAGAAACCGCCCGCAGGCTTAAAGAAAATAAAACCCTTGAAGTAACGGCTACGCAATTCGACCGCGATCTGGCGGCGCGTAAGAGCAATGTAGTCATTAAAGGTGACAAAGCGATTCACCATAATACCTGGATCGCTGCCGGTAACGAAGTGACCTGGGATATGGTGCATTATGATGTTCAGCTGATTGGCGGTACGGTATTGCACCAGGGAAAAATATCCGAAATGGCGACCGGTGAAGGTAAAACATTGGTAGCTACCTTGCCTGCTTACCTGAATGCATTGGCTGGTCAGGGGGTTCACATAGTGACAGTTAACGATTACCTGGCACGACGTGACTCTGAATGGATGGGCCCGCTGTATGAGTTCCATGGATTGTCTGTTGATTGTATCGACAAGCACGAGCCAAACTCAGAAGCGCGTCGCGCAGCTTATATGGCCGACATTACGTTCGGTACCAACAACGAATTCGGTTTTGACTACCTCCGTGACAATATGACACGTTCGCCGGAAGAGCTGGTGCAACGCAAATTACACTACGCCATGGTGGATGAGGTGGACTCGGTATTGATCGACGATGCCCGTACGCCTTTGATCATTTCAGGACCTATTCCTCGCGGGGATGAGCACGAGTTTTATGAGTTGAAGCCGCGCATTGAGCGCTTGGTAAATACGCAAAAAAACTACATCAATACCGTATTAAACGAAGCTAAAAAAGCCATTGCAGATGGCAAAACCGGAACTGATGATGGTGGTCTTGCTTTATTACGCGCACATCGCGGGTTGCCAAAAAATAAAGCGCTGATCAAATTCCTGAGCGAGGGAGCCCACAAACAGGTTTTATTAAAAACCGAAAACTATTACCTGCAGGATCAGAGCAAAGAAATGCCAAAGGTTGATGCTGAACTGTACTTTGTAATAGACGAAAAGAATAACCAGGTTGAACTGACTGAAAAAGGTATCGAGTTGATTACAGCATCCGGCGAAGATCCTCATTTCTTCGTGATGCCTGATGTGGGTTCTGAAATTGCCGAGATCGAAAAATCTCATCTGAGTAATGACGAGAAAGTCGCCAAAAAGGACAACCTGATGCGGGATTTCTCTGTGAAATCAGAACGTATCCATTCGGTAAACCAATTGCTGAAAGCATACACTTTGTTCGAAAAAGATACTGAATACATCATTGACGAAGGAAAAGTAAAGATCGTTGACGAGCAGACAGGCCGTATTCTGGATGGCCGCCGTTACTCAGACGGTTTGCACCAGGCTATAGAAGCAAAAGAAAATGTGAAGGTGGAAGATGCTACACAAACCTTTGCAACCATTACCCTGCAAAACTATTTCAGGATGTACCATAAGCTTTGCGGTATGACCGGTACGGCCGTTACCGAAGCAGGTGAGTTTTGGGAAATATACAAATTGGACGTGGTTGAAATACCAACCAATACAGCCATTATCCGCGATGACCGCCAGGATTTGGTGTACCGCACCATCCGTGAAAAATATAATGCGGTAGCCGACGAGATCGTAAAACTGACTGAGGCCGGCAGACCGGTTCTGGTGGGTACTACATCCGTTGATATATCTGAATTATTAAGCCGTATGCTGAAATTGCGCGGCATCAAACATAACGTACTGAACGCCAAACTGCACCAAAAGGAGGCTGATATTGTGGCTGAAGCCGGCC
>JAFAKI010000002.1 GCA_019235595.1 Mucilaginibacter sp.
CCGGTTCATTTTAATATCGCACAGTACCAGATCGTAATTATTGTTCTCTATTAATTCGAGGCCTTCGATGCCGTTATCAACGTCTTCGACCTCGTAATTCTCATATTCCAGTATTTCGCGCAGGGTACTACGGATCGCGCGCTCGTCATCAATAATTAAAATTTTAGCCATGTTTTTATAAGTCCGGTAGAATGTAAACGTGCTAATTTATAAAATTGTATAGAAAAGCAAACACTTTTAGGTAAAAAAATAACCCCTCACAATCAAGAAAGGGGTCATATTCAGCAGCAAAGCTATAAGCCGGGTTCTGTCTGGTTCTATCATTGATCTGGCCCTGCCATTGCTGACAGGTTCAAGCAACCTACCCATCCTGGTGACCTGCCTAAACAGATACAGAAGCGAGCAGCTTCATTTCCAGGACCTATTTGGTCTTTCAACTCCTGAGGTTTACCGCGATGCCTGTCGCCAGGAAAAGCCGTGAGCTCTTACCTCACGTTTTCACCCTTGCCCAATCGAAATCAGGCGGTTTATTTTCTGTGGCACTTTCTGTCGCCGGCTGAACGGCGCCTTCCCGTTAGGAAGCAGGATGCTCTGTGTTGCCCGGACTTTCCTCCTCCGCCGAAACGGAAGCGATAGAACGTTTTGCAGTGCAAAGATAGTTGATTAAGTTGGATTAAGTTGATTGGTTAAGTAGTTTAATGGCAGCTGGCCAGGTTTTTTTGCACCGATTGCTCATCAATTGTACTCAGTTTATTATCAAAAGAGTTGCCGATGTAGGTTAATACCTGGGCAATTTCAACTGGTGAAAGGTCATTTGCCGGCATAACATCTTCAAAAGTTTTACCTTTTATGGTGATTGATCCCTTTAATCCATTTTTGATATAACAGGGTAAGGCTGTAAGGTTTTTTCTTAAATAAATTGAATCTGAAAGGGGAGGGATGAGTGCTGACAAACCCTCTCCACCTGCACCATGGCAATTTTGACAATGTTGCTGATAAACCAGCGCGCCGGATGAGTAATAACGTTTAAACTCTAAATTCTCGTCGCTTTGACAGGCCGTGATAAACAGAATTGCAACAACGGCAATTAGACAACTAGCCAGTTTCCAACTCATTGTACAATCATTTGATCGGGTTCAGACTGTAGTACTTTAATATCGTCGATCAACTGATCTACCTGTTTCGGATCGGTACCGTCATATGAGCCCCTGATACGTTTCTGCTTGTCTATCAATACAAAGTATCCGGCGTGGATATAGCCCCCTGCGGCACTGCTATCCTGCTTCACAGCAACCAGGTAATTCTTTTCCGCAATGGTATAGATGTCTTCTTTTTTGCCTTGCAGAAACCACCAGCTATTATCGGTTATTCCCAATTTGTCGGCATATTTTTTTAAAACGGGCACGCTATCATGTTTTGGATCGATGGTGTGCGATATGATCTTAAAATTACCGGTGCTTTTAAAGGTTTTATACACCTTCAGCATATTGCGGTGCATAATTGGGCAAATAGACGGACAGGTAGTGAAAAAGAAATCAACTACATAAATATTTCCATTGAGTGTTTTATTGCTGATGCTATCGCCATATTGATTTACAAACTTAAATGAAGGGATAGTCTGATAAATGGTATCGGTCACCTGTTTGCCGTTCACCATTTTGGTTACCGGCGCCCGGTTGCCATAAATGGGTAGTTTTTGTTTGTCAGAACCGGATTTGCAGGCGCTCCACAGCAATATCGCCACTAATCCTATTAGCGTGTTTCTCATTTTGATCTGCTTGAAAGATATTTGGTAGATTCGGTAATAGCTGCATTCATTAGCGAGTCAACTGTCATGATACCTTTTTTCTGGTCGCTATAATATTTTACAATCTCCTCATGCGATTTATTGGTAATATCCGGTTCAAATTTGTGCATCCAGGTTTCCATTGCTTCTTCAGCTGATGCTAACTTTAAATCGATCGCCTTCATGTTCGTTTTCTCAGCCGAATCTTTTACAGGTAGCTTTAATAGGCTATCCAGCACCATTTTATTTTTCGTCAATACTTCGTCTTTATTCATCACCCGATCGTGGACTTTAAGGACATTATTGAGAAGCTCTTTTTCCTGTTTTTTTTTATCAGAACAAGCTGTGAACATTAAGCTTGCGAGGAGTATTACAGATAAATTTTTCATAAAGTGTATTTCGGCCAAAATTAAGATTTAAACAGCAAATGCCGATTGTAATATTTTAATGTTCTCTTGTAAATAAAATATAATCGGTACCAGGCAGGTCAGTTCCGGCAAGTTTTAAATGCTGACCAGCTTGTGCTCGATGATGTGTACCATGATTGATCAGATGAGTTAAAATATCAGCAAGTTTGGTTTCAAAGCTACGACCCTGCAAATTTTTGTAGCTTAATGGCTGTTCGAAATCAGTATCATTTAAGCTTTCCAGATAAGTAAGCCATTGTTGATGGTTATTATTTATAATTTGTTCAAAAGTATCTGCTTTCCAATCGGGCCACAATGTATTAATATTAGCGGGCTTGTGGATACATCGGCCCAACCATACCTGTTGTGCAACCAACAAATGTGCTATCAGTTGCTCTGCCTTAGCATGCTCTTCGGTTTTAAGCAGAACGGCCAGGATGCGCAGATTGGCATAACGATCGTAATTTAGTAATCGGACAAAGTAATCTTTCATACCTCAAATGTAATTAACTGAATGATTGGTTCCGTTCTGATTACGTCTACCCAAAGTCAACTTTTTCAACGCTTGTGCATAACATAAAAATAATGTTACCGTCACGATAAGGTTATATGACAGAGGTACTTTTATGTTGTAAAAATTGATTTGTTATGAGATTCCTTTCAGCTATATTAAAAAGTTTCCGTGAATGGATGATCTTAAAAAGCATGAGATCAACCTTTATTCACTAAACTATTCTGTTGGTTTTACTTTTCTTTTATCCAATTATATTGTACAATTTGGGATTCATATTATTGTCTGCCATTAAGAGCGATCAAGGTTTTTTTATTGGCAGGTTATCCTGTTTATGGATCAATAACTTATGGATCATTTGAATAAAGCGCTTTTCGGGGAAGATTTTAAGTGGGGCGTATCAACCGCAGCCTTTCAGATTGAGGGGAGTATAGATGCTGATGGTAAAGGCGTGTCCATCTGGGATGCTTTTACAGCTAAGAAGGGTAAGATATTAAACGGTCATAAAGCGGATGTAGCCTGCGATTTCTATAATAGTTACGAGGCAGATATCGACCTGATCAAGCAGCTTAACATCCCTAATTTTAGGTTTTCCATATCGTGGACGCGTGTTTTGCCTAACGGAACAGGCGAAGTAAATCAGGCTGGGATAGACTACTACAATCGCGTAATTAATTATTGTATTTCGCAGGGTGTTGAACCCTGGGTAACCATTTATCATTGGGACCTGCCACAGATTCTGGAAGATAAAGGCGGATGGACAAATCGCAATATTGTTGAATGGTTTACAGAGTTTGTAACATTATGCGCCAAAAATTTTGGTGATAGGGTAAAATACTGGATGGTGATGAATGAGCCATCCGTATTTTCCGGGGCCGGGTACTTTTTTGGTATCCATGCGCCTGGTAAAACAGGTTTGAAGAATTTCTTGCCAGTTATTCACCACGTTATCCTGGCTATGGTTGCCGGCGGAAAAAAACTACGAGAGCTGCTGCCTGATGCCGAAATAGGAACCACTTTTTCCTGCTCTTATATTGAGCCACGGTCTGAAAGTAAGCGGGATGTAAAGGCAGCCCAGGTAGCCGATGCGTTAGTCAATCGTTTATTTATTGAACCGGTATTAGGTTTGGGGTATCCTGTAAGCGACATTCCGGTACTGAAAGGCCTTGAAAAATTCTACCAGCCCGGTGACGAGCAAAACATGGTTTTTGATTTTGACTTTATCGGTTTGCAAAACTATACGCGGGAAATTGTACGGTATTCGTTCTTTACGCCATATCTCAACGCCAGCTTGGTTAAGGCAAAAGACCGAAAGGTGGATATTACAGCTATGGGTTGGGAAGTATACCCGCCTGCTATTTATCACATTATAAAGAAGTTCAATGCTTATCCGCAGATTAAAAAGATATTGATTACCGAAAATGGCGCTGCATTTCCGGACGAAGCGATCAATGACGAAGTTAATGACCCGCGCCGTGCAGACTACCTGCAAACCCATTTGAAACAAGTTTTAAGAGCTAAACAGGAGGGATGCAGGGTGGAAGGCTACTTCGTGTGGACCTTAACTGACAATTTTGAATGGGCCGAAGGTTATCATCCCCGCTTTGGATTAATCCATGTTGATTTTGACACCCAGAAACGTATCATCAAATCTTCCGGTAAGTGGTATGCAGAATTTTTAAGAGGTTGATCTTAACTGACCTTTTGTTTGCTGGCTTCGGTATCCGCTTCTATGATGGTCATATCCATTTTTTTTGGCTTGGGCAGCCTGATGTAAAAGGTTGAACCTATCCCGCTTTGGCTTTCAAACCAAATTTTGCCATGGTGCTTTTCTATGATCTGTTTGCA
>JAFAKI010000318.1 GCA_019235595.1 Mucilaginibacter sp.
TTTGAGTTATAATTCGGGTCACTGCGTGCAATGCGCATCTTGAAATAATAATCAACATTGCGGACAGGTTTGATCACGAATGATGCGAAGCCATAGCCAACTAATGCCGTGGGAGGTATCCATGTCCACGTTTTGCTATGTAAGTGCTCAACCGTATCCGGCACTTCGGTAATATTATTTTTAATTGTGCTGGTTTGGGTTTTTTTGCCGGTATCCGGAATTTCTGCACTTGTTTTAAGTGTAATTAAACACAATAAAATAAATACAATATTTTTCACGGGTAGATTTTACCCTAATTAACATCGCCCGGGCAGGGTTTGTTTACATTGGCTTAATGGTGGGAATGGTTGATTAAGTTAAGTGGTTGATTAGGTTGGATTTGTTGTAATGGTTGTAGCGGTTATAAAAGTTGTAGAGGTTGGCAAACGTTTTTTCCTCAATTAACTTAATCTAACTCAATCAACTTAATCCAACCCAATCAACTAACTTTACAACCTTACAACTTTTCAACCTTTCAACGACAGAAATGCTAACACTCGACATAAAAGACCTCACCATACCCGATCTGCATAATTATCTGCAACATGCCATCGCTCCACGCCCCATCTGTTTTGCCTCGACGGTGGATAGCGAGGGAAATGGCAACCTGAGCCCTTTCAGCTTTTTTAATTTGTTTGGTACCAATCCGCCTACCTGTGTGTTTTCGCCGTCGCGTAGGGTGAGGGACAATACCATCAAGCATACATTGGAAAATATTTTGGAAGTGCCCGAGTGCGTGATCAATATTGTGACATACGATATGGTGCAGCAGACCTCGCTGGCCAGTGTGGAATACCCAAAGGGAGTAAATGAGTTTATCAAGTCGGGATTTACACCCATTCCATCAGTAATGGTGAAGCCGCCCCGTGTAGCTGAATCGCCGGTACAGATGGAGTGTTTGGTGAAAGAAGTAAAACCGTTGGGTGATGGTCCGGGTGCAGGCAATTTGGTGATTGCCGAAATAAAGCTGATTCACGTCGATGAAAAAATTCTGGATGACAATGGCAAAATAGATCAGCAAAAACTGGAACTGGTAGCTCGTTTGGGTGGCGACTGGTACTGCCGCGTTACAAAAGATAACCTGTTTAAAGTAGCCAAGCCTGTGCGCACTATAGGCATTGGGGTGGATAGTATTCCGTATGCCATCCGTAACTCAAAAGTTTTGACAGGCAATAACCTCGGTCAGTTGGGCAACGTGGAAGCGCTGCCAATAGATGAAGCTATTGACAGCTATAGCCAATCATTCGAAATAAAAGAAATACTGGATGCTACCATTGGCGATAATCAGACACGAGAGTTGCAACTACACCTTAAAGCAAAGCAACTGCTGGATGAGGGCAGGGTAGAAGAGGCTTGGAAGGTGTTGTTGATTTGAGAAAATCATTTAAACCGGTCTTTGCGAGGAATGAAGCAATCTCCGAACTATACAGGGCGAAGATGCAGCCATTCAAAGTTCCCCTCTTGGGAGGGGGCGCGTAAGATTGTGTAGTGGCTGGGGTGGGTTTCTGCGCCATGCTGTCCTGCTGAATAACACACCCCTGCCCCTCTCAAGAGGGGAATTTGTTTTGTTTCGTTCGTTATTGTGTAACAGTTAGGGGTGAAACGCCATCGGACCTCATAACGGCCTTTATGATGGGGTGCTGAAACAAGTTCATTATGACAAATTAAAATCATTCCGAAATCGAAATTCCGACTTCCGCATTCAAACTAAATTCCCAAAACCTGCTTAAGCTTTGCATACCCAGTTTTACTTACCGGTATTTTAGCGCCTGATTTAAGTATGGCTATGTGGGCATCTTTTTCGTATGGGTCGATGCGGGTAATATCCTGTATTTTGATGATGTAGGAGCGGTGCACACGTACAAACTGGTCGGCGTCAAGGGTTTGCTCGAAGAAGCTCATGGTCTTGTTTTTTAGGAATGAACCTTCTTTGGTGTGAACGCTTACATAGTCGTCATCGGCCTCGAGATATTCAACATCGGCTACAGGGATAATCTTAACCTTAGTGCCTGTCTTTACTACGATACGCTCATGCTGGGCAGGAGATTGTGCCGCAGATTCCAGTAAGCTTTCGGTTTGTTTGGCGGGTTGCTCCACCGGTTTTTGAGCCAGGTATTTTTCTACGGCCTTGTTAAAACGATCCTTGCTGAACGGTTTCAGCAGATAATCAACCGCATGGGTTTCAAAAGCTTTAATGGCATATTCATCAAAGGCTGTGGTGAATATAACCGCTGGCGGATTTTCAACCAGCTCCAGCATTTCAAAGCCGTTTATTTTAGGCATTTGCACGTCGAGGAAGATCATGTCGGGCTGGTGCTGCTGGATAGCTTTAAGGCCTTCAAAGCCATCGTTACATTCGCCTAATACTTCAATACTATCTTTAAAATCCTGCAAATATTCGAGTACAACCATGCGTGCCAAAGGTTCATCATCAATTAGTAATACTCGCTTCATACTTGTGGGATTTTAATAATTGTTGTAAAGATATTATCATTTGCGTGAGTTTCAACAAGGTCGGTACGGGCATACAACAAATCGAGCCTTCTTTGAACCCCGCTCAGGCCAAATCCGGTGCCTTTTCTTGGTCGTGCAGTAGTAGGGTCGTATGGGTTTTGGATCATGATGATCAGGTAGTTATCATCCCATTCAGCACGGATGCTTACGGTTACGGCTTCGGTGGTGTCATACAAACCAAATTTTATCGCATTTTCTACAATCGGCTGTAATATCATCGGCGGCAGCTTACATTCCTGGCATTTGCTATCACAACTGATCTCCGTCATTAAGCGGTGACCGAAACGAACCTTCTCGATATCCAGATACAATTGCAGGTGCGCCAATTCCTCGGTCAAGGTCACATTCTGCTGATCGTCTTTCTTTAAAGTCCCCCTGAGAAAGTCTGAAAGCTGGTGGATCATCATGCGTGCCTGGTCGGGTTTAAAGCCAATCAGCGCATTAATGGAGTTCAAACTATTAAACAAAAAGTGTGGCTGAAGTTGCTGACGAAGATTGTATAACTCCGCATCACGAGCAAGTTTTTCGGCTTCGGCCTTTCGTTTGTCGTTCTCTTTCTGATCAAGCCTGGAATAGTAGATCATGCTGACCATTGCCATCCAGCCCACCGCGAGGAAGTCGGTAAATAAACGTATGGTAACCGATTGGATAACGAAATTCGAGTAAACGGTATTGTTAGCAATATAGGGCAATATCCAGCGGCTACCAAAAGCGCAGGCCGCGGCAAGAGCAGCGCACCAAATTAATATATTGATGTAACTGCCTTTACCGGGTTGGAAATAACGCAGGTTATTGTTGATGAGCCAGCACGCCGCACCAAGCAACGCCGAACTGATAACACCATCTAACAGGGCAATAAACCAGGTGAAACCGAAGCCATGGACCAAATAAGTCAATAGCGCGGCCCATATAAGGCCACCCACTAAAAACGCGGCGCGTATTCCAGAAAATGTTAGCTGTGAACTTGCCAAAACTGGTTATTAAGGTTTATAAATAGGTATTTGTTATTTATTCTAATAGCTGCGGATGTCGATCCCCGCAAAGATGGATACTCCTTTGAGCACCAGTATTTTCTCATTACCTATAGCGGTTGATCGTATCCTTTTATCATCCACGCTGGCAAATACTGCGGCAATATCAGATACCACCTGCCAGTTGGATGGAACGACAATCTTGGTGCCGCCAAATATCTGGGTAATGTCGAGCACTATTCTGCCATTAATGTCGGCCTGTGTAAGATCGAGCTCGGCGCCGCCAAAAATATTAACGATTTCGCCGCCTTTAAAGTCTTTGGCGAGGATAGTCTTTTTTACACCGCCGAATACGGAAACAGCATCCAGGTAATCATCACCATAAGAGTGTTTGTATTTGCTTGATGAGAAATCCCACTGATTAGCCTGATTAGCATCATTAGGGCTATTCGGATCAGTAGAAGGAGGTGCTTGCGTTTGGCTCTGTTGCCATTTTTCCCACTCAGCTTTATGTTTGTCCCACCTGTTTCCGCGTCTTAATATCATCCATAATCCGAATATGATGATACACAGCGGCCACGTGATCTTTCCGGCATCGTAATGAGGGAAAGCTTCGTTCGACAGCCAAATTACGCCTATCAATACCATTATCAGCCAGCCCGAGTTTCTGAAATGATGTTTAGCACCGGTATACACCCCAATCGCAATTAACCCCATAGGCCAGCTTATCAGCCATCCCGGAAAAAAGAAAAAGTCTAACTGGTGCACCAGCAGTACCAGGCCTACAATCAGCAAAATGATGCCGGCGAGTGCCTTATTGTTGCGGGGCTTATTATTTTCAAAATTTATATCGTTGTCCATGCTATTCGTCGCAAATTAAAATCATATTCAAAACTAAGGTAATACCTGCCGCTAACCTATCAAATATTGGTGATATTAGCTAACATATCGGTGAGCGGATATAAAATGTCGGTGAAAAAGTTTCACTGTGCCTCATTAAATATAATAGAGCGCTGGTTTAAGAGTTCAGCGCAGCGCTCTTAAATCCAACAGGAAAATGGAGGACTCTGTCCGGTTCCATGTGCACACATTTGTTATATTTACCACAAATACCTAAACATGGCTACAAGATATCGCTTTGGCGACGACGAAAAACCTCATTTCATTACTTCTTCAGTTATTAATTGGGTAGATGTTTTTTCCAGGGAGACTTATAAACAAATTTTGGTTGAGAGTTTGCAATACTGCATCGACAACAAAGGCCTTCGTTTACATGCCTGGGTAATTATGAGTAATCATGTGCACCTGATAGCATCCGCCAGGGAAGGTTACCAACTGGTAAATGTCATCAGAGATTTTAAAAAATTCACGAGTAGAAACATAATCGATGCAATAAGCAGCAATATCCAGGAAAGCCGAAAGAATTGGATGATTTGGATGTTTAAACGTGCAGCAGAACGAAATGGGAATAATCATACCTATCAGTTCTGGCAACAGGATAATCATCCTATTGAGCTCAGCACAAATCAAATGATGGATCAACGCCTGACCTACACTCACGAAAATCCGGTAACAGCTGGCTATGTTTGGGAACCCCAACATTATAAGTATAGTAGTGCAATTGATTATTATACTGAACTTACCGGATTATTACCTGTCGAACTATTGGTCTGAATGATATACCTTCTTCAAACCCAGACGCAGTCCTCCTTTTTCATTTTAGATTTAAGTCGCCCTTCGGAAGACTTAAACCAGTAGTTTGACTTAAACCAGAATGTGGGTTAAATGCTTCATTTTGGGTTTTTAGTAATCACAACACTCCACCCGCTTCCACTTCCAATGTGATAAGTCGCAGCAAAATTGCCCTGGTTTAAAGCCAGCGAATATTGCAGCAAACTATTCAGATAAACCAGCGGTTTGCCTTTTGCAACGGCACCAAAAGTTTGACAATAAGGTGCATCAGCGGTATAAACAGGTTTATTATTATGATAAATGATAGTATGGAATACTTCGCCATATTTTGGTTTAAGCTGGCTAAATACCGAATCGGTGACGTTGGTCCAAACGTTACCGTATTGAACATCTAGTATGGCAATATTTCCTTTGATGGTTTTCCCTGTCAGGGTTGGTTTTTGATAGGGAAGGCTTACGACGTTTTTGGGTAGCAATGAGCCCACTTGTTCAAATGAGATCACTCCGGCAGCGAGCCTTGCTCCGGTAAAGGCATACACATCGCGGCCATGAAAGGTGTATGATTTCTGCGAATCTTTACGACGGTTTACAGCTTCATCAATTTCCCTGATCTCGTCTATCCCTAATGATTCTGCTATCAGTGTTAAAGTGCCATTGTTTGGGGTCACGATGTAATGCCCCGATTTGGTTTCCAGCACAACTGATTTACGGGTAGTACCGACGCCAGGATCGACTACCGAAACGAATACTGTTCCGGCAGGCCAGTATCTTACAGTTTGTTCAAGCCGGTAGGCGGCCTCCCAAATGTTGTAGGCTGGTATTTCGTGCGTAAGATCGTATAGTTTCAGATCAGGTGAAACGCCCATAGCAACGCCCTTCATCGCTGATACGGCGCCATCTTTCAACCCAAAGTCTGATTGAAACACAACTATTTTATTTTGAGCGATGGAAAGGTTGCTGAACGATAGCAGGATGAAGAAGATAAGTAGTAGTTTTCTCATGGGGCTTAAGTTAATGCATTTGCAGCTAAAAAGAAAAGGGGGACTGTTGAAGTCTTAAGTTAAGGAAAGAAATATGGGGATTTAATATCGAATAATGAATTTCGAATGCTGAATATCGAAGTTTTTTTACTTTATCATTCAATATTCGAAATTCGGTGTTCGATATTTTTATCCAGTTAATATGCCAAAAGAAAAGGGGACTATCAAAGTCCCCCTATCACGGATATTTATCTATGTTGATCAGAACGACGTGTTCTTAGTTGTTTTCAATTACTTTATCGTTATGGCGGAAACTATTCCTGAATATTAAAAATAGTCCGAGCAGGATAAGGGTTGCAGGCCAGATCACATCGTCTATAAACAATCCTGAATTTTCTAACAGAAAGGCAAAGCCAAGCAGGATGAGTATAAACCATGATTTGTTCTGGAAATTATGACGTGAACCGGTGTAGATACCAAAACCAATCAGGATGATGGGCCAGCTAAATAACCAGTCGGGAATAAATGGCAGATCAAACTGGTTGATCAGGAATAAACAGCCGATTACTAATATAACTGCGCCTAATATTGTACGGCTATTGTGATGTGTGTCTGGGTGTTCTATGATCGTTTTCATTGTCTTAAGTTTTAATTATACCCAAAACTACAGCGATATTAAAGGCGCATCAATCCAATGTTGGCGATGAGGTTGAAGAAGTCGGTAAGGGGTGGAGTTGGGTCGGTGAGTGGATTCAGTTGGCTGTTATGAGTTTGCAGTTGGCAGGGATGTTTTAACCACCACGTCTTTGCGAGGAACGAAGCAATCTCTACTTAGGACATTCAGGGAGCAGTGCATTTTTAACTGGACGTTACTTAACAAATCTCTCCTCCTTGATCTGCATAGTTCGGAGATTGCTTCGTTCCTCGCAAAGACGGTTTGGTGTTTTGTTTCGTTCGCTATTTTGTAACAGGTAAGGTGGTAGACCCACGAAACAGGAGTGTTTAGCAACAGATACATTAATATTTTGCTAATTTTTTTAGTTATTGAAATTATTCCTTACATTTGTAATAAGCATCACTCTTCAGGCTGATAAAGTCAATTCACCGTTCTGTTTCGTTCTATATTTTGTTTCACTACTTCATGAAACAGTGTTTCACTCCTTATAGAACGAAACAAACTGAGATGAAAGGATGAAAGGGCAAAGGATAAAGGTTCCTTGGTCCAACAAATAATACCTTTCGCCTTTAACCTTTAAGCTTTCACCTTTAATTAAAGTCTCTAAAGTATATATAGATGGCTATAGGAGAGGTATTTTTATAATCTGCGATTACAAACTAACTAATATTTCGCAGTGGATAATAATTGTTTGCTATTATTACTTAAGTTGAATCGTTGATTAAGTTATGCGATAGTTGATTGAGTTGGATTGAGTTAAGTGGTTGATTAAGTTATGCGATAGTTGATTAAGTTAAGTGGTAAGTTAACTGAGCACCAACTTAATCTAACCTAATCAACTTATTCTAACTCAATCTAACTCAGCCTAACTCAATCTAACTTAATCCAACTCAATCAACTAACAGCAAAATTTATTTTTCACTTGTAAGCTCAACGCCACTCCGTATTGCTTCTTCAAGTACATTAATATTTATATCCTTTAGATGATTAAATCGGATACAATAACCTGTCACACTTGCCTTGCCTATTTCTTTGCCATACGTTTGTGCTAAGTAGGTCTTATCATCGATACCAAGGATATAGATAGATATCCCGGTTTTGTTTGCGCTTAAGCCAATTTGAAAAAACTCCCTGGTTTTTCCATCAGTATATTTTATGGTGTAAGATCCATATCCTATGTTGGGGTTGCTGACAATTTTACCCTCATCGTTTTTACCATCCTCAAACCATAATTTGCAACCTGGTAATGTTTGCAGTATATGCGTATGTAAAGTTTGCATCTCATTGCGTTTAGGTTCAGGCTGACTTGCAATGTATTCTTTGATTTGTTCTTGTACGTTCATGTTGAGTAATGGTTAATAAAGGTTGTAAAGGTTAAAAAGGTTGTAGTAGTTGTATTGGTTGATCTTTGCAATTACTTTAACTAATATAACTATTCCAACAGCTTAATCAACCAGTGTTCTGTTCCGTTCTTTATTTTGTTACACTTCTTCATGAAACAGTGTTGCACTCCGTAAAGAACGAAACAGAACGGCAAGCCCTAAAAAAGACGTCATTGCGAGGAGTGAGCGACAAAGCAATCCCCGATTAGCAGAGTGGCTATGCAAGTTCTACACTGTCCTCTTCGCTCTGTATACTTTGGGATTGCTTCGTTGCGCGGCCCGCACCATCCGCCTTGCGCCTCGCAATTGTAAGGGTTTAGTAATTCGACAATGGAAT
>JAFAKI010000336.1 GCA_019235595.1 Mucilaginibacter sp.
ATTACATCGGCCGTCAGATTTTCTTCACGGCTAAAAGATGGTATGGCAATAAGTTGCTGCAATAATTCTACAGCTTGTGTATGCAGTGTTGCTATTTGGGTCATAGATATCAGGAAAAATCCCGCAGCAAAAGTAAGGGTTTTTCATTAAGTCGGAGTAACGAATCTGCGGATACCGGTCACTGATTAACTGATAACCGATCACTGTCCTTTGATTATTCTCCGAAATTGTGTTACTTGTAGCTGCTTATCTACTACTTATCATGTTATCATGCACAGGAGAAATTTTTTAAAAACAACTTCGGTAGCCGGGGTAACCGCGCTCGTCGCAGGCGCCTGCAATACAGTATCGACTGACAAAAAAGAAGAACAGAAAGACGAAAGCTCTAATGACAAATTTGAGTTGAACGAGGTGACTATTGACACTCTTCAACAAAAAATGCAGAATAAGGAATATACTTCGCGTTCTGTCACCGAGCTGTATTTGAAACGGATTGATGCCATTGATAAAGCCGGACCGAAACTAAATTCGGTGATCCAGGTAAACCCGGATGCATTGAATATTGCCGATGCGATGGATAAAGAACGTGCCAATGGTAAAGTGCGCGGACCTTTGCATGGCATCCCGGTGCTGATAAAAGATAATATTGACACGGGTGATAAGATGATGACTACCGCAGGTGCGCTTGCCCTTGAAGGTAACATCGCTAAACAGGATGCTTTCATTATCAAAAAGCTTCGCGAGGCAGGGGCTGTATTGTTAGGCAAAACCAACCTGAGCGAATGGGCCAATTTCAGGTCAGAGCATTCTACCAGCGCCTGGAGCAGCAGGGGAGGACAAACTAAGTGTCCTTACGTGCTTGATCGTAACCCAAGCGGATCGAGTGCGGGTTCTGGTTCAGCGGCATCGGCTAATCTATGCGCCATTGCTATCGGAACAGAGACGGATGGTTCTATCGTTTCACCATCATCGGTAAATGGGTTGGTGGGTATAAAACCTACAGTCGGTTTGTGGAGCAGGTCAGGCATCATCCCAATCTCCAAAACGCAGGACACGGCCGGACCGATGGCGCGGACGGTAAAGGATGCTGCAATATTATTGGGTGCTTTAACGGGCGAAGATTCGCAAGATGCCGCTACAGCAGCCAGTAAAGGCAAAATTCAGCCTGACTATACCAAATTTCTGGATGCAAATGCTTTGCAGGGTAAACGCATAGGTGTGGAAAAGGATGGAATGAAAGTAAACCCCGCCATGGATAAGATATTCCATGAAGCCATTGACCTTTTGAAAAGTAAAGGAGCAACGATCGTAGAGGTAGAAGTATATAAAGCAATAAAACCGACCGGGCATGATCAGTTCAAAGTATTGCTTTACGAGTTTAAAGACGGCGTAAATAACTATCTGAAAAATGCGAATGCAAAGGTCAAAACTCTGGCTGATGTGATCGAATTCAACAAAAAGAATGAAAGCAAAGCCATGCCTTATTTTAAACAGGATACCCTGGAACTGGCGGACAAAAAAGGCGACCTGAATACAAAAGAATATCTCGACGCAGTAAAAAACACTACTACCACTACCCGTAATGCCATTGATAAAATATTAAAAGATAATAAGTTGGACGCCATTGCTGCGCCAACAAACGGTTTTGCCTGCTGTATAGACCTGATCAATGGCGATTATGATAACGGTTTTAGTTTCTCTGGTCCGGCGGCTATGGCCGGGTTTCCTCACATAACGGTGCCTATGGGCTATTGGAATGATCTGCCTGTTGGAATATCTTTTATTAGTACCGCTTATGACGAGGCGGGTATTATCAAGTTAGGTTATGCTTTTGACCAGGCTACAAAAAAGCGGGTGCCTCCGAAGTTTAAGAAAGATTTGTTAGGGTAGGGTGTCACACTGAGCTCAGTCGAAGTGCGGTGCGCAAAGGGCCGCCCGCATCGTCTTCGACAGGCTCAAACTGACAGCGCTTTTTTTCTGGGGTCACAATTTCAATTCCATCTGAATATTAGATCTCTCATATGGTGACGGCGGACCTGTTATCTTCTCAAATCCTAATTTTCTGTACAGGCTGATAGCTGGTTTCAGTATCGTATTACTTTCCAGGAATAAGGTGTCAGCTCCGAGCTCCCTGGCTTTATCAATACAGGCTTGTCCCAGTAAAGTGCCGATACTTTTTCCCTGTGCTTTGGGCGATACTGCCATTTTTGCCAGCTCGTATTTTTTGTCCGTCATCTTAATGATTGCGCAAGCGCCCACAGGTTCGCCTTCATACAAAGCAATGTAAATATGGCCGCCCTTGTTCAATATGTATTCTTCAGGATGATCAAGAGCCTTGTGGTCCGATTCCTCCATCTTAAAGTATTGGGTGATCCATTCTTCGTTAAGCTCTTTAAAAGCTCTGCGATACTCTGGTTTATAGTCAACAATACTCACGTTGCCGCTCTCACGCCTTTTCTTTTCTTCCGCCACCCGGCGCAGCAGGCTTTTTTGTTCGAGCAGATATTCCCATTCTTCAATGGCTTTCCATAGATCATACTGGCTTTCGCTGAACATGCGGTCTATAGCTGTTGAAACATCTTCATGTTGCTTTTCAAGTTTCATGGCGGCATTCCTCCCTTTTTCCGTTAATGACACAAAGTTTTTTCGCTGATCGTTTTTGTTGCGACGTTCGGTTACAAAACCATTCTTCACCATTTCACGTACGATCTGGCTCACCGAGGCATGCGTCTGTCCGATCTCATTGGCAATAGCAGTGATCGAATTTTCTTCACTCTCCGTCAAAATATAAAATACCGGCCACCAGCGCGGCTGGATATCCACGCCATATAACTCATATAGTTTAGCGGCATCGTAAGTGATGGTATCACTCAATCCCCTTAGCCTTGAACCGATTGCCTTCTTTCCAACCTTGTTATAAAAATCCATTTTAATATTTACGTAAGTACTTACGTAAGTTTATATATTTATTTAATTCGTTCAAAATTTATCTGAAAATAAATTGCTAATACCTTTAGTATATGCTAACTTGCTTCAAAAAAATAAACCTATGGAATTTGGACGCATCGATCCTCATGAATTACATTCAACTGATTTCACCTTAGCACCCGACCCGGAATTAACCGTAAAAACGCTCCGGGCCGCCAAAGGCAAAGGCGAATTGCAAGTGCACGTGGGTTGTGCTAAATGGGGTCGTAAGGAGTGGCTGGGTAAGATCTACCCGCCCAAAACCAAAGAAGCTAACTTTTTGGACGAATATGTAAAGCATTTCGACTGTATTGAGCTGAACGCAACCTTTTACCAGGTTTATGGCCCCGAAACGATCAGCAAATGGCGCGATAAGGCGGCGACAAATCCTAATTTTAAATTCTGTCCCAAATTTTCACAGTCGATCACACACCTTCGCCGCTTAAAAAATGTAGAAGAGTTGACCACCCAATATTATAAAGGAATTATGGCTTTTGGCGATCAGCTCGGGCCACTGTTTTTGCAGGTCGGCGATAATTATACACCTAAGAGCTTTCCTGACATGAAAGCCTATTTGCAGCATTTACCAACCGATGTGCCGGTTTTTGTTGAAGTGCGTCATAAGGATTGGTATGCGGTAAAAGAGAACCGCGACAACCTATTCAATATGCTGCATGAACTCAATATTGGCGCTGTGATTACCGATGCTGCCGGTCGACGCGATTGTGTGCACATGGAACTGCCTACGCCGCACGCGTTTATTCGGTTTGTAGGAAACAGCCTGGATAAAACAGATTATAAACGGGTGGATGATTGGGTAGCGCGAATAAAAGAATGGAAAGAGAAGGGGCTTCAATCCGTATGGTTTTTTATGCACCAACATGATGAACGGTACTCGCCCGAGTTATGTGATTATGTGGTGGATGAGTTGAACAAGGCTTTGGGTTTGAACTTGCTGAGGCCGGAGTTTATTGAGAAGGAAAAAGGGATGTTGGAATAGATTTGTATCTAATAATTATCACAATTTTTATTCATAGTTTGCAGCAATGGCGGCATTTCTTAACCATCTTCAAATTGAACAGAGGCATAGCCCGGCCGATTTTGTAACAACGGGTTTCAACCCGTTGCAGTGTAAGAAGTAAAATAATGAGAACCGTAGGTTCGGCCCATATATTTTTCAGGACTTGATATAGATATGGTCCGTGCCGATGGCACTTGTGTCAGGACCATCTTGTAACAACGGGTTTCAACCCGTTGTTACAAGACAAATCAGGCCAATGGCCTTTTAGTAGCAACAATAGGATAAAGAGACTTTTTTTGTAACAAATTATTTAGATATTTGTCTAAATATATAAACGCTAAAAATAAACTTGAATTCACTATTTAAAGCATTGAACGACCAGACACGGCGGGAGATACTGGAACTGCTAAAGGATAAAGATATGACGGCTGGCGAAATTGCCGATCAGTTCAATATATCGAAGCCCAGCATCTCGCACCATCTTGACCTGCTGCGCCAGGCCGGACTGGTGGTGTCCGTAAAGGAGGGGCAGTTTATTTACTATTCCATCAACACTACTGTAATGGACGAAATGCTGAAATGGATCATGCAATTTAAATCGCCACAAAACAAAAAATAAAATGAAGACCATCATGAGCTGCAATTAAAAACAAACAATAGGCTCATGATAGCTTGAATGCCACTTTAAAACAATTTAATCATGAAAAATTTTAATTCAATGGATATTGCAGCACTGGTATTATGGTTATTGCCCGTAGCTTATGTTGCCTATATTTATTCCTCGCTGCCCCAATCGGTGCCCGTACATTTCGATCTTGAAGGCAGACCAGATCGTTATGGCAGCCGGGGAGAGTTCCTCACCGGCCAGGGAATTTTAATGGGGATGTCTGCATTTGTTTACCTGTTGTTAAAGTTCCTGCCGGCTATCGACCCCAAAAAGTATGTAAAATATGGCGAAGCTACTTTTCAAAAACTCGCATTAGGTCTTGTACTGTTTCTTGCAGCGTTAGACATCGCTATTGCCTATGCTACGGTAAATAACAATTTTGAGGTTGGCAAGCTGATATTGCCAGTTGTAGGACTATTGTTCGCATTTATTGGGAACATCATGAACAGCATCAAACCCAACTATTTTGCCGGCGTGCGTACTCCCTGGACTTTGGAAGACCCCGACACCTGGCGTTCAACCCACCGTTTGGCAAGCAAGCTATGGTTTGTGGGTGGTATTTGTTTGACTATTAGCGTATTGTTGTTGCCAAACAAAGCAGCAATAATCGTATTTTTTGTCATTATTGCCATATTGGTGTTCATCCCTGTTGTCTATTCTTACGTTTACTATAAAAAGCATCACCCATCTGATCAAAACTCATGAAAACAATTCTAACTGTGCTTATAGCAATGTTGTTTCTTAACCAGGTTAAGGCTCAGGATTTTATAGGAAGCTGGCAGGGTAATGTACCTGCTGGTGGCACCAGCCTGCGACTGGTGTTCAACATTAAAAAATCAGGTGATACTAGTTATAGTGCAACGTTTGACAGCCCCGATCAGTCGGTGTCCGGGATACCCTGCGGCAAGGTGTATAAAGTTAAGGATAGCGTTTGGATCGATATCCCGGTAATAAAAGGCGGCTATTACGGCCTATGGGATGGTAAAGATGGTATCAAAGGTATTTATCATCAAAACGCGGCAAAGATACCGCTTAACCTGAAACGCCTGACCGATAAAGACAAAGACGTAGCAAACAAAGAACCCGACAGGCCGCAAACGCCAAAACCCCCATTCAATTATGTGAGCGAGGATGTAGAATATGATAACGCAGACAAAAGTCTGCACTATGGAGCCACATTTACCCGACCAAAAGGCGATGGAAAGTATCCGGCAGCAATTATCATTACTGGCAGCGGTACGCAAGATAGGGACGGAACCTTATTCGGGCATAAATTGTATTGGGTTTTAGCTGACTACCTGACCCGGAACGGAATAGCTGTTTTAAGGGTGGATGATCGTGGAGCGGGCAAAAGCACCCTGGGTAATAATATCAGCACCGTTACCAGCGCTGATTTTTCCTATGATGTGGAAACGAGCCTGAACTACCTGGAGACAAGAACAGATGTAGATAAAAAGCATTTAGGGCTGATAGGTCATAGCGAAGGCGGTATTATTGCACCGATGGTGGCTGCCCGGCGTAAAGATGTAAACTTTATAGTATTATGGGCAGGGCCGGTTGTCGGAGGTGCTGAAACCAACGCTATGCAAAACGCTCATTTATTGAGGGAGCAAGGGCTCGATAGCCTGACTGTTAATGCCTTTCTAAATTTGTATCGTAAAGAACTTGCGCAGTTTGCGTCGTCGGTTAATCAAGAAACATTAGACCCTAAAGTAGCGGAGGTATTTGATGCCTGGAAAAAAGAGCAACCTCAAAGTACATTGGATGCGCTGAATGTGAAAAACAATACAATTTTTGGGCGGGACTTAGTAAAAATGTTTAACAGTTTATACGACATGCCCTGGATGCGGTATTTTATTACTTATGACCCGGCTACGGACCTGAGCAAGGTAAAATGCAGCGTGCTGGCGGTCGACGGCTCAAAAGATATGCAGGTGGATGCGAAAAGCAATCTTGACAGAATAAGAGAAATATTGACTAAAAATGGCAACAAACATTTTGAGGTAAGAGAGCTACCAGGCCTGAACCATTTGCTGCAAACGGCCACAACCGGTGATGTTTTTGAGTACGAAAAGATCAGCGAAACCATGTCGCCAGATGCCATGAAGATAATTTCGGACTGGATTAAAATTCACACCAGATAATTGCGTTATTAGTGGGTATGAAAAAGCTGCAGTTACCTATTCTTTTATTTGTAATTATCTTATTTCCTCAATTTACTAAGGCTCAGGATTCATTAAGAAGCCAGATCATCCAAATCGCTAAGCAATCCAAAGGAATTGTTGGTGTATCCATCCTGGGCATTGAAAGCCGGGACACACTGAACTATAATGGTAGCGCACGCCTGGTGATGCATAGCGTTATGAAATTCCCTATCGCCATGACCGTCCTGAACCTGGTCGACAAAGGAAAATATAAGCTCGATCAGAAAATGAAAGTGGGAAAGGGCGATATGCACCCCAATACATGGAGCCCCATGCGCGATAAATACCCTAATGGGACGGAGATAACCATAAGTGAGCTGTTAAGCTATATGGTTTCGCAAAGCGATAATGATGCCTGCGATTTCCTGTTAAAAAAATTGGGAGGGACAGAAACTGTACTGAAATATCTTCAAGGCCTTGGCATCAAAGGCATCAATATTGTCGTTTCTGAAGGTGATATGGCAAAAGCCTGGGAGGTGCAGTATACCAACTGGTGCAAACCCGTCGATATAGTGCATCTGCTTGACCTGTTTTACCAGGGTAAGGTGCTTTCAAAAAACAGCGACGATTTTCTGTATAAGATCATGACCGAAACCACCACTGGGCCGAAACGCCTAAAAGGTTTATTACCTGCTGATGTCGTCGTAGCACATAAA
>JAFAKI010000356.1 GCA_019235595.1 Mucilaginibacter sp.
GCGCTGTTTCAATGGGTTTGTGCACAAATATATGACAAATCCCCGGTCTGCTGCCATGTACGCTGCCGGTATCCCACATAACTTTCCAGGTATCCAGCGAGGTAATAGGCAAGATAGGTATTTTCAGCTCAATTGCCAACCGGAACGGGCCATTCTTAAACTCCTGCAGTTGCGGCGGGTAATCTTTAGAGATAGTGCCTTCTGGAAATATCACAACGCTCATGCCTTGTTCCAAACGCTCGCCTGTTATTTTGAATGCTTTATAAGATGACATTTTGCTTTCGCGATTTACAGGAATATCGATCGACCTGAAAAAAATACCCAGTAACGGATTATCCAGCAGCTCGTGCTTACCCATAAAGCAAAAGGTATTTTTGAGCGCCTTGCTTACCGACATGATATCCAAATTGGAGATGTGATTAGGGCAAACGATATAAGTACGCGACCAGTCTATAGGCTCTTCATACTGTATCTTGTAAAATATCCCGGTGGTTGTTGAGCTGAATGCTGCACATATTTTGCGCAAAACATTCATCACGGGATATCTCGACGGCTTGCGCGAAGCATAGTAGATAAAAGGATATTGCAGGTAAAATATAAACGAAATACTCAACCTGTACAGGATACGATGGAATTTTTTAAGGGCCAGGATCATCGATCTCAAAAATAAAAAACCGCCCCTAAAAATTATCAATTAACGCTATCGAATTTTTCCTTTATAATTCTGAACACTTCGTCCCGCAAACCATCTGCATCATCCACAGTCAGATGACCCGTCTCAATAGCCTTATGTACGTAGACCTTGCAGATACCTGGTTTGCTGCCATATTTTGTTCCCGTGTCCCAAAGTAATTTCCAGGTATTTAATGAAGTGACCGGAACAATGGGAATTCCTGCCTCTATAGCCAAACGAAAAGGTCCATTTTTAAATGCGTGTAGTCGGGGAGGATAGTCATCGGCTATTTTTCCTTCGGGGAAAACGATCATAGTGACGTTGTTATGCAACCTTTCCATCGCCTTTTTAAAAGCTCTGAACGATGACATTTTGCTTTCACGGTTAACCGGTATATCCACCGTTCTGAAAAACAGGCTGGTGACCAGGCCTTCGGTCAGCTCTTCTTTGCCCATAAAGCAGCAATCGTTTTTTACGAGCAGGCTCATCGCCGAAATATCCAGGTTGGATGTATGATTTGGGCATATAATATAAGGCTTAGTACGATCGAACGGCACCTCGTAAGTAAAACGGTAAAATATGCCCGCACAAGCCGAACTGAGGAAACCCCATAGCCGCCTGAGTTTGTTCATGTGCTTGTAAGTGGATGGCTTACGCGAAAAATACCAGAGGAGGGGATAAAGCAAAAAGTAGAAGAATGCCACACTGGCCATGTACAGGTAAGCGTGTGCTCTCTTCAATATCAATTTCATCGACACCAAAAATATAAAAATTCCTTACTTTCGGCCCATGGAAACTGTTGTTAGTGGTATACGTTCTACCGGGAAACTGCATTTGGGAAATTACTATGGAGCAATTCAAAACTTCGTAAAAATGCAGCATGAGTATAATTGTTTTTTCTTTATTGCTGATTGGCACTCGCTAACTACGCACCCTACCCCGTCTGACCTGCATAGCAACGTGAAACAGGTATTAGTGGAGTACCTGGCAGCAGGCCTTGATCCTGAGAAATCTACGTTGTATGTTCAATCGGATGTACCTGAAACGGCTGAATTATACCTGTATATGAATATGAATGCATATATGGGCGAACTGGAACGCAGTACTTCCTTTAAAGATAAAGTGCGTGCGCAACCCGATAACGTAAATGCCGGCCTGCTGACCTACCCTGTATTAATGGCTGCCGATATCATTATTCATAAAGCTACTAAAGTGCCGGTCGGCAAGGATCAGGAGCAACATTTGGAAATGTCCCGTACATTTGCCAATCGTTTCAACCGCCTGTATAATCACGACTATTTCCCTGAGCCATATGCATTCAACTTCAGCGAAAACCTGGTAAAAATTCCAGGCTTGGATGGCAAAGGCAAAATGGGTAAATCAGAGGGGGAAAGCAATGCAGTTTACTTATCTGATTCACCCGAGGTTATCCGCAAAAAAGTAATGAGAGCAGTAACTGATAGCGGCCCGACAGTTGAAAATCAAGAGAAACCAGTAGAAATTCAGAACCTGTTCGACCTGATAAAAGTAGTTTCCACTCCCGATACTTACGAGCATTTCGATAATTTATATAATACTTGCCAGATACGTTACGGCGACTTGAAAAAACAACTGGCTGAAGACATGATCATCGCTACCGCACCAATCCGCGACAGGATAAATGACATCAGCCAGGATGCATCTTACCTGCGACAGGTTGCCCGTCACGGCGCGATCAAGGCACGCGAAAGCGCTTCAAAAACTATCCGCGAGGTGAGGGAAATTATCGGGTTCCGTGGTTTTTGATAGCATATAGTTGATGGATCATAGTTCATAGTATTTTTGCGAGTTTGCTATTGACTATGAACTATTAACTATGAACCATGAACAAAAAATTGTGAGTTCATACTTCATAGTGTATATTAGTCGGACGTAGTTAATTGTGGTTTCTACACTTCCCTGTGAAGAGCTATGAACCATCCACCGTAAACCATGAACTAAGACATCGCATGCACATAGCTATTGTAGGAAACATCGGCGCCGGGAAAACCACCCTTACTGAATTATTGGCCAAAAACTATGGCTATGAACCTCTTTATGAGGCAGCAGACAATAATCCTTACCTGGAAGATTTTTACAGCGATATGAAACGCTGGAGCTTTAACCTGCAGATCTATTTCCTGAACAGCCGTTTCAGGCAAATTCTTGATATTCAGCAAAGCAATAAAAATATCATACAGGACCGCACCATTTACGAGGATGCCTACATCTTTGCTGAAAACCTGCATGATATGGCCCTGATGACCACACGCGATTATGAAAACTACCGCGCTATTTTTGACAATATCACGGCATTCATAAAACCACCCGATCTGCTGGTCTATCTGAAAGCATCGGTGCCCACTCTGGTTAACAATATCCAGCGCCGTGGCCGAGAATACGAAATCGGTATCCGACTGGATTATCTGTCCAAACTGAACGAGAAATACGAAAAATGGATAAAGGGCTATAAATTGGGCAAACTACTGATCCTCGACAAAGACAAACTCGACTTCGCCAACAATACCGATGATATGGCGACTATTGTTGAGCGGATTGAGCGAGAGATCAACGGGCTATTTTAATTGGCAATTAATCACTAAATGAAAGAGCATATATTAGGTTTTAAAAAGCTTATTATTACAATATCTATTCTGGCATTTTTCCCCTTGTGCGGTTTCTTATTGAGTAACATTAAACATTTAGATACCATAGACTCAAAGGACGTTGAGTCGCTGCTTTTACTGTCCATAGGAGGTGGATTAATTCTAAATTCGGTGGTAGTGTTAAAGGAATACTATTTTAAGAATCTCTTTAAAACCAGGTTAAATAGTATCGGTCTCACTGAGATAAAAGAATTCCCGGTAGTTATGCATGAAACATACACTGGATGGGCATATAAATTATTTTATAGCGCCGATGTTAACGGCCAGGTAATAAAGATTATGCCAATCATAGAAAAAGGAACATGGTCGATTCCTTGTATTGATATTTATAACGAAGACGGTATAGAAAGTGAGACAAGAATAAAAGTTGACACGCACTTAAATCTAGAGACCGTTAAATTGGCTATACAAAAGCATGCCATCAATCAAAGCGTTAATCTAAATTCCTTCTGACTATTTTGAAAACCCTCGGTATTATCCCCGCCCGTTACGCTTCTACCCGCTTCCCCGGAAAGCCGCTTGTGGATATTGCGGGTAAGAGCATGATCCAACGGGTGTATGACCAGGCTAAAAAGTGTGCACAATTATCTGAAGTGATCGTAGCTACAGATGATGACCGCATTTTTGAGCACGTACACAACTTTGGCGGAAAAGCCGCAATGACTTCCTCTAATCATCAAAGTGGTACTGACCGTTGCGCTGAAGTAGCCGAGAAATACCCGGAGTATGACGTGATCATTAATATCCAGGGTGATGAGCCTTATATCGACCCGGAGCAGATCAGCAAACTGATCAGTTGCTTTGACGATGCAGACACACAAATTGCCACTTTGATAAAAAAAATATCGAACGAGCAGGAACTGCATAATACCAATTCGCCAAAGGTTATCATCAATAAAAATTCTGAAGCAATCTATTTTTCACGCTCTCCTATCCCCCATATCCGCGGACAAGAGCCTCACTGGTTACAGCATTTTACCTATTTTAAGCATATCGGCATTTATGGCTACCGGGCCGATATTCTGAAGCAGATCACCAAACTGGCTGTATCCCCACTTGAAAAAGCCGAAAGTCTTGAGCAACTCCGCTGGGTTGAAAATGGTTACAAAATAAAAGTTGCTGAAACCGAAATTGAAACTATTGCAATTGATACGCCGGAAGATTTGAAGAAACTATTATCTTTATAGGGATTAAATGACCTTATCATGAAGCTGTTTATAAAATTCTTTTTACCTGCTCTGATCATCACTTCATTCATCTCATCGGCAAAGGCCCAGGATAATGATTATATAATTACCCTAAAAGGAGATACAATTAAAGGTCAGCTCTCGGGCAAAAGGTTTAAGGCAAAGGGGTGGGACAAAGCAAAGAGAATAAGTTTAGACAGCGTCAAAGAAACTTATGTTGCCGAAGATGATATTTTAAAAAGAGCTGTTCATAACGCTTTCGATGGCGAACGGGTTTTTATGACGGTATACGAAAATGGCAAAATCAGCCTATATGAACACAACGAAATTGGGCCGAGCGTAGGCGCAACATATATGATGGCGTTAAAGGCTTTTACGCCGTCTGTTGGAGCGGTTAGCACACCTTATTGGTATGTGGCAAAAGGCGCGGATACACTGCAAAGACTGAAAAAGTGAGTATTATCAATATAAAACCAGTCAAAAAACGCATGGACGTTTTAGCGCAATTGGTAATTGACAATAAAGAAGTTTACGATAAATTAATTGCGGACGACAAACTCACGCTTAGGCAAGTGAGAAATATCATTCATTTATACAACACAGGTCAGCCGTTTAAAGAAAAACCACCAAAAAAGGAAGAAGTTGATTCTTCCAATGACTTTAATCCAGGTCAAAATTAAGATTGTCTGAACCAGAATTTTCTGAATTAAAGAATTTACCGAATCCCAATTCTTCCAATTTAATAATTCGATTAATTCGGGTTCAGACAGTTACCTAACTTTCCAACCTTACAACTTTTCAACTTTACAACAAGTTAACATTCTCCACACCTTCCAACCTTTTCAACAATTACATCCAATTCAACTTTTTTTGCTACTTTTGTATCCCGTACACAAACAATCGGTGCAGGTGTAAAAACCGGTGCCAAATACACAAATCATCATGACTAAATACATCTTTGTGACGGGCGGCGTTACTTCGTCGTTAGGGAAAGGCATTATTTCAGCCTCGTTAGCAAAACTTCTTCAATCGCGCGGATATCGCGTTACGATCCAAAAGTTCGACCCTTATATCAATATTGATCCCGGAACACTTAACCCCTACGAGCATGGTGAATGCTATGTTACTGAAGACGGTGCCGAAACCGATCTTGACCTTGGCCACTACGAGCGTTTTTTGAATACGCCAACTTCTCAGGCTAATAATATCACTACAGGTCGCATCTACCAGAATGTGATCAATAAGGAACGTGAAGGAGCATTTTTAGGTAAAACTGTTCAGGTAGTTCCTCACATTACTGATGAGATCAAAAGAAATATCCGTTTATTAGGCGAAAGCGGCGAGTATGATATCGTAATCACCGAATTAGGTGGTACCGTAGGCGACATCGAGTCTTTACCTTATATCGAAGCTGTGCGCCAGTTCAGATGGGAAGTAGGATCAAGCAATTCGCTGGTTATTCATTTGACACTGATCCCGTTTCTGGCTGCAGCAGGTGAATTGAAAACCAAACCAACACAACACTCTGTGAAGATGTTGCTGGAATACGGAATCCAACCGGATATTTTGGTTTGTCGTACCGAACACCATATCAACCAGGACATCCGCAAAAAGATCGCACTTTTCTGTAACGTAAATATCAATGCAGTGGTTGAATCGATCGATGCTTCCACCATTTATGACGTTCCGTTATTAATGCTTAAGGAACAGCTGGATAAAACCGTATTAACCAAGCTAAAACTTTCGCACAAAAATGAACCGGGATTGGAAAGCTGGAAGGATTTTCTTGGTCGCCTAAAAAATCCTACTTCAGAAGTGCGCATCGGTTTGGTGGGCAAGTACGTTGAATTGCCGGATGCTTATAAATCCATCAGCGAATCGTTTATCCATGCCGGTGCTAAAAACGAATGCAAGGTAAAAGTAGAGTATATCCCATCAGAGCAGTTAACCCCTGAGAATGCGATCGAGCGTCTGAAAGGCCTGCATGGGGTGTTGGTTGCCCCGGGTTTTGGTGAGCGTGGGTTTGAAGGTAAAATTGAGGCGATCAGATACGTTCGTGAGAATAATATTCCGTTCTTCGGTATCTGTTTGGGCATGCAATGTGCCGTTGTTGAATTCGGTCGTAATGTTTTAGGCTTGAAAAACGCGAATAGCACCGAAATGAACGAGCACACTCCGCACCCGGTGATTGCGATGATGGAAGAGCAAAAGAAGATCAAAAACAAAGGTGGTACCATGCGTTTGGGCGCTTATCCTTGCGATATCAGAAAAAATTCAAAAGCCGCTGCTATATACGGAAAAACGCATATTACCGAGCGTCACCGCCATCGTTTTGAGTTCAACAACAAGTACCTAAAACAATACGAAGACGCGGGGATGATCCCATCAGGCATCAACCCGGATAATGGTCTGGTAGAGATTGTTGAGTTGAAAAATCACCCGTTTT
>JAFAKI010000391.1 GCA_019235595.1 Mucilaginibacter sp.
ATAATTTAAGGGATAGTATACTTTTAGTCTGGGGAAAACACCGTAATGATTCGCTTAAATTACAATTGAAACAATTTACTCTAGATAGCTTGCCATTGGTAAAACACAAGTTTCACTGGATAATCGAGCATCAGAAGCAGCTCAAAAGATAAAAATGAATCAAAAATAATTGTAATTATTACATTTTTTATCAATTTAGCGTTCCGGAATTAACCAATCCGAACGCCTGAATGCCATGAGAACCAGAAATTACATCTTCCCGATCTTTTTATGTGTTCTTTTTACATTTTCAGCCCATGCACAGAAATCGCAACCCGCTCCTGTTTGGTCGGCGGCCAAAGCGAATGCCTGGTATGCTAAACATAAATGGATAAACGGGGCAAATTTTACTCCCAGCACGGCCATCAATCAGTTAGAAATGTGGCAGGCGGATACATTCGATCCGAAAACTATTGATCGTGAATTAGGTTATGCAGAAGGCATTGGGTTCAATACCATGCGTGTTTTTTTACATAGTATGGCATGGCAGCAAGACCCCATGGGATTTAAAAACAGGGTGAATCAATACCTTACTATTGCTGATAAGCACCATATCCAAACCGTATTTGTTTTTCTTGACGATTGCTGGGACCCGGATGCAAAAATTGGTAAACAGCCGGAGCCGAAGGTTGGTATCCACAATTCTGGCTGGATACAGGATCCCGGAAATCGGATAAAAAATGCTGATGAGTTACCGCTGCTCCAAAAGTATGTGACAGATGTATTAACCACATTTAAACATGACAAACGTATCCTTTTGTGGGATTTATACAACGAGCCCGGCAATAGCAACAAGGGTGATGCTTCATTGGATTTACTTTCCAAAATATTTACCTGGGCTAAAATAGTTAATCCCGACCAACCGGTAAGTTCAGGGATGTGGGATTGGAGCCTGGAAAAGCTCAATACATTTCAACTAACGCACTCTGATGTAATTACCTACCACGATTATGAAGAACCTGAAAAGCATCAGCGTGTGGTACAACTTTTAAAAGCTACCGGCAGACCGGTTATTTGCACCGAATATATGGCCCGCCTGCGCGGAAGCACTTTTGAAAACACCTTGCCGATGTTAAAAAAAGAAAATATAGGAGCTATTAACTGGGGGTTGGTATCGGGCAAAACCAATACCATTTACGCGTGGGATATGCCGATGTCCAATGGTGATGAGCCAAAGGTGTGGTTCCATGATGTTTTCAGAAAAGATGGTACTCCTTATAAGGAGGAAGAAGCTAATTTGATCAGGCAACTCAACGGCAAACAATAAAACATTATAAACGACAAAAATATGAGACTAAGGAATTTATCTTTGGGAATATTATCTGGTTGCCTGGCTTTGATGGGGGCCTGCAAACAATCGACTAATCATAATACAGACACATCAAAAAACATGAAAGATAGTACAGCATACGGAAAACTGCCGGCTGATTCGGCCTTTGAAAAAACTATTGATGGCAAACAGACTCACTTATTTGTTCTGAAAAATAAAAATGGCATGGAAGCTGCCATAACCAATTTTGGCGGTCGTCTTGTAACTTTACTTGTTCCGGATAGTGCAGGAAAAATGATTGATGTTTCAGTAGGGATGAGTGGCGTGGATAACTATATAAAATCGACCGAAAGATACTACGGCGCAACCATCGGCAGGTACGGCAACCGTATAGCTAAAGGACACTTCACACTGGAGGGCAAACAATACACACTGGCCACGAATAATGCTCCTAATACATTGCATGGGGGTAAAAAAGGTTATCAGGACGTAGTTTGGGATGCCAAAAAAATTAACGATCAAACACTCGAGCTTACCTATCTTTCAAAAGATATGGAGGAAGGTTTTCCAGGTAATTTGCAAATCAAGGTAATTTATTCATTGACCGATGACAATGGCTTTAAATGCAGCTATGAAGCTACTACTGATAAAACAACGGTAATTAATCTGACCAATCATGCTTATTTTAACCTGAATGGCGAAGGTAGCGGTACTATTTTGAACCATTTGGTACAGATCAAGGCGGATAATTACACTCCTGTTGATTTAACTTTGATTCCTACTGGGAAAATTGAGCCGGTAAAAGGCACGCCGTTTGATTTCACAACGGCAACTACTATTGGCGCACGTATTGACCAGGCAAATGAGCAACTAAAAAATGGCAAAGGTTACGACCATAACTTTGTATTGAATAAACATACAATGGCTGATCCGATCGCCATAGTAAAAGGAGATAAGACAGGAATTGTGATGGAAATTTATACTGAAGAACCAGCTATGCAGTTCTATAGCGGAAATTTCATGCAGGCTACCAACATCATGAAATATGGCGAAAAAGACGATCATCGCACCGCTTTTGCTATGGAAACACAGCATTATCCGGATTCGCCAAATCAACCGCAATTCCCATCGACAGTTTTAAAACCAGGTCAGGTATACAAGACCGAATCGCTTTATAAATTCAAGACAAAGTAGAGAGATATTACTTTATGTCTCTGTACAAATCCTGTTGATGTTAAGTCAACAGGATTTTTTATGCAATAAAACGACATTCAGAAAACATTTGGCATAGTTGAAATACTTAAATTTACGGTTCATTACGCTAAGACATTGTTAACAGATAATCACGGCAGGAAGATCAATTACTTGCGACTGGCGGTAACAGACCGGTGCAACCTGCGCTGTTTTTATTGTATGCCAGAAGATGGTCTGAATTGGTTATCGCGCAGTGACTTATTGACTTACGAGGAGATGCTCTATATATGTAGCCTGCTGGTAAAAATGGGTATCGAAAAAATACGCATTACCGGCGGAGAGCCTTTTGTTCGAAAAGACATCATGCAGTTGCTGGCCTCTCTTTCTGCCCTGCGTGGATTAAATGAGCTAACCCTAACCACCAATGGTGTATTAACGGCCCCATTCGTACCCGAATTGAAGAGAATCGGGGTTAACTCAGTTAATCTGAGTCTGGACACTTTAGATGCAAACCGTTTTTTTGCAATCGCAAAACGAGATGAGTTTGCAAAGGTGATGGAAACCTTTGAGCAGTTGCTTAAATATGATATTGAAGTCAAGATTAATGCAGTGGTGATGGACGGCAAAAACACGCAGGATATCATTCCGCTGGTAGGGTTGACTAAAGATATGCCTGTGAGTGTGCGCTTTATTGAGGAAATGCCATTTAATGGTGATGGGCATACATACACGGGTTTAGAATGGAATTACAAGCGGATTTTAGATGAAATCAGGCAGAAATATCCGGACATTACAAAATTGACCGATTCACCATATTCCACATCACATAACTATCAGATCCCCAATCATAAGGGATCTATTGGTGTTATTGCTGCTTATTCACGTACATTTTGCGGCACCTGTAACCGGATTCGAATTACACCGGAAGGCGAGTTGAAAACCTGCCTTTATGATGCCGGAGTGTTGAATATCAGAAACTTGATTCGAAACGGAGCAACAGATGCCGATTTGCAAAATGCATTGTTGAAAGCATTTTCTCATCGGCATAAAAATGGCTGGGAAGCTGAGCAAAGCCGCAGTGGAAACACGTCTGCACATGAATCGATGGCAACAATCGGAGGATAAGGTATGGTAACAGTTGAACAAGCGGAAAAATGGATTCTGTCTGAAGCCAAAGATTTTGGTACAGAAATCATCCCTTTTGAAAATGCGTTAGGCCGAATACTTGCTGAAGATATCAAAGCTGACCGGGACCTCCCTCCTTTTAATCGTGTCACTATGGACGGCATAGCGATTCGTTACGCTGCCGTCGAACAAGGTATCCAAACATTCAAAATAAAAGCCACGCAGGCGGCGGGAGATATTCCTGTCGATATAGATCAGGCTGCCGAATGTGTCGAAATCATGACGGGAGCTTCGTTATCGGCATCCGTAGATACCATAATCCCTTATGAGCATATCGCTGTTCAAAATAGCACGGCTACTATTACCACCACAGGTCTTAAAAAAGGTCAAAATTTACATTTAAGAGGGACAGATAAAAAACAAGGCGATGTAGTTGCCGTAAAGCAGCAATTGATTACCCCGGCCTTGATCGGTATCGTGGCATCGGTTGGCAAAGTTGAGTTACTGGTACAGAAACTACCGCGAATTGTTATCATTTCATCTGGAGATGAACTGGTAAATGTGAATGAAACGCCCTCGCCTATTCAGATCAGGAAATCAAATAGTTATACCATCAAGGCAGTATTGCGCCAATATGGTTTGGAGGGTGATCTTTTGCATATCCCCGATGACCCTGAAGTCACGGAAGAGAAACTGAACTTTTGTACAGCTAACTATGAGGTAATATTGATGACAGGCGGAGTAAGTATGGGTAAATTCGACTATATCCCAAAGGCGTTGGATAAGATTGGTGTAAAAACCATTTTTTACAAAGTGAGCCAGCGACCAGGTAAACCGTTTTGGTTTGGCAAGCACGATAACGGGATGCTGGTGTTTGCATTTCCGGGGAATCCGGTCGCAACTTTTATGTGTTTGCACCGGTATTTTTTGCCATGGTTAAATGCCGGTCAAGGTGTTAATCAAAAGCCGGCAGTTTATGCTGTACTGGGGCAGGATTTTGCTTTTAAACCTGATCTGCAATATTTTTTGCAAGTAAAGCTCCGTTTTTCAGACAAAGGACAAATAATAGCCGAGGTAATTGAAGGAAATGGATCAGGCGATTTTGCTAATTTAGCAGATACTGACGCTTTTATCGAATTACCAAAAGGAAGAGAGGAATTTAAGAAAGGCGAAGTCTATAGAATATGGCCGTTTAAACAATTGATAGCATGACTTTTTCGCATTTAGACGAACGTGGGATGCCCAATATGGTTGATGTTGGCGGAAAGCAGATTTCGCTCCGCACTGCTGTTGCAAGAAGTATTGTATCGTTACCTGCCGAGGTATTGGAGCAGTTGACCAATGGCGATATTCAAACAAAAAAAGGCTCAGTATTTCAAACAGCTATTATAGCCGGAATAATGGCCGCCAAGAAAACCGGAGAATTGATACCGTTGTGCCATCCGTTGGGATTAGATAATTGTAACATCAATATTCATTTGAGTGAAGAACAAGAAGTGGTGATTGATTGTACGGCTACGATTACAGCCAAAACCGGTGTCGAGATGGAGGCGTTGGTTGGCTCATCTATCGCGGCGCTGACGGTTTATGATATGTGTAAGGCTTTGAGCCATGACATTGTGATAAAAGAAACAAAACTCATGGAAAAGACAGGAGGTAAACGTGACTTCAAAAGAGCATAAAAAGCACGCCGATCTGGCAAAACCAGCTATTGGCAATTATGCGCGAAATGAATGGGCCATCTTAGGTGCACCATGTATAGTTATCAAAAATTTAGCTGACCAGGTGATAGGTGCATTATCGTCCAAATATAAATGCGCTTATGCTGATACTTCTCACAATGATGAGATGATACTTGCTCCCGGTCGACTTGCCAATGGCGCCATGATGGAGTACACCAATCAGATCAATTATCAGCAGTTTAATTATAATACAGGTGCCACCCCATTCCGGTTGAGACAGCAATTCTCGGAAGCCGATCTGGTTTTGGTAAATGGCAATCACCAGCAGGCAAAGTCGCAGGTGGTAATTATCTATCACGCCAAGGCAGCTTCGTTACAAAAAAGGCTTGCCCAGTTGACTAACGTCGAATTGATCTTATTAGACGAAAACTCAACGGATGTATTTGACTTTATAAAAGAAGCTATTCCAAACTGGCAGAGTATCCCTGCATACAGATTGGATGAATCAGACAGGATCATCGCTTTTTTCGCTAACAAATTGCAAGAATCTAAGCCCTTGTTAAATGGTTTGGTGCTTGCCGGCGGTAAAAGTGTGCGTATGGGTTTTGATAAAGGATCTGTAAGCTGGTTTGGCAAAGAGCAACGTTACCATGTAGCTGATATGTTAAAGCCGCTATGTAAAGATGTTTTCATCTCATGTCGCGCTGATCAGAGGCAACAAATAAGCCCTGATTACCCGGTTTTGGAGGACACTTTTACCGGATTAGGTCCTTACGGGGCCATTCTTTCCGCGTTCAGGGAACAACCCGACAGAGCCTGGCTGGTGGTAGCCTGCGATATGCCCTTACTGGAAACCGAAACTTTTAAATTTCTGATGGAACAACGTAAGGTGTCGGCTATCGCAACAGCTTACAATAGTCCCGAAAATGAGTTTCCGGAGCCATTGATTACTATTTGGGAGCCTAAAAGCTACCCGGTATTGCTTTCGTTTTTATCACAGGGATATTCCTGCCCACGTAAGGTGCTGATCAATAGTGATGTACACTTGTTACAGGCATCTAATACAGATGCGCTGACCAACGTTAACACTCCCGATGACCTCGAAAAAGTGAAAAGGACTATCCATCAAAAGATTGCGAGCGCCGATGTCTGAGGATTTTACAAGATATAGTTGCCAAATCGCTCTGCCAGGTTTCAGTGAATCAGCACAACGGCTTTTACAGCAGGCACGAGTCTTGATAGTTGGTGCAGGAGGCCTCGGCTGTCCGGCGGGACAATATTTAACGGCATCAGGTGTGGGTACCTTAGGAATAGCCGATTTTGACACTATATCGATAAGCAATTTACATCGGCAGGTTTTGTATACGCCGCATGATGTAGGGCTAAGCAAAGCAGCGGTGGCCTGCGAGCGTCTTCAAAAACAAAATTCGGGTATAAAACTTATTCCGCATCAGGTAAAAATTACATCAGATAATGTGATGGAACTCCTACAGCAATACGATCTAATTGTTGACGGTACCGACAATTTTGAAACACGTTATCTATTAAATGACGCTGCAGCCCTGACTGGAAAACCTTTGGTTTATGGTGCTATATATCAATTTGAAGGTCAGGTAGCGGTCTGGAACGTAAAAAATGCAGACGGTAGTTTCTCTCCCAATTACCGTGACTTATTCCCCGAAGTCGACGCTACCCAAGTGCCCAATTGTGCTGAAGGTGGAGTAATCCCTACTTTGGCTGGTATCATTGGTTGTATGCAGGCCAACGAAGTGATAAAATACATCACAAAAACAGGCGAACCGCTCGCCGGGAAAATACTTATGCTTGACGCACAAACGCTGCAAAGCCGGATCATAAAAATCGGCTCAACGAGTAAAGTAGCCATTGACCATTTGAAACAAACAGAAGTTGTTCCGATAATCACCGTTGCTGATCTAAAAAACGGTCTTGCCGAAAACAGTTTTGAGCTGATTGATGTACGCACTCACCGGGAACGTGACGAATATGATATCGGCGGTAAACATATTCCATTGATAGAATTAGAAGACCATTTAGATTACTTTGCAGACGACCGGAAGATAATATTCTATTGTGCCACTGGAAAACGCAGCGCCGATGCGGTAAAGGTCATCAAACAAAAATATCCCGAAGCGAAGGTGTTTTCTTTGGAAGGTGGACTTAAGGGTTTTTTGTCTGAACACGATTTATAGGATTAATTGATTTACAGGATTATCCCGAATCTTATAAATAATTTAATCGTGTTCAAGAATCGCGTCATGGATGAGCCGCTACCCACACCTCGCCGTCTTCAAATATTTCTTTTTTCCAGATAGGCACTGTTTGTTTTAGGGTATCGATTACGTAACGGCAGGCCTCAAAAGCAGCATCGCGGTGCGCACAAGAAACGGCTATAATGACGGGTACCTCGCCTATTTGTAATACACCGGTGCGATGATGAATCAGCAGTTTTTGAACCGGCCATTTGCTAAATGCTTCATCAGCTATTTTATGCATTTCTTTAATAGCCATAGGTTCATAAGCCTCAAACTCGAGTCTTATCACCGTTTTGCTTTTAGTAGCATTCCGAACTGTGCCAATAAATACATCTATCCCTCCTGATTGCGACGTCATTACCCAATCGATACAGGATTGAATGTTTAATGGCTGATCTAATATTTTGATTTGTATATTCAATCAACGAAATCTTATAATCATTAAAATCAGCGGTCAGCCGCCACTCACCGGGGGAATGATAGCAATCTCATCCCTTTCACTCAATAACCCCTCATCTAAGGCATACTCATTGTTCACAGCCACCATGTATGATACCAGTTGCTTTAGTCGCGGATACCGCTCTTCCAATGATTGCTTTAGATATTGCGTAGTGCCATTTTTAGGCAATTCTACTTCGACAGATGAGCCGCCAAAAATATCCTTCGCTATGCCAAATGCCAGTACATTTACTTTCATACCGCAAAAATAAATCAATCCTGCAATATGACCGCCTTTTTTATAGGCTTCTTTTTGAAATACCAATACAACGGTATACCTATCGCCGTTAAAGCTATCCCAAATACTGAATTTATAATGGGGCTTCTACCATCCAGGTAATTGTTAATATCATTATACAAGGTAATCACTACATATAAAGTAGTAAACAGAATAAAAACAACTGGTAAATAAGGATATCCCTTCAGTTTATAAGGCCGGTCAACATGTGGCATTTTCTTGCGAAGGATAAATATCCCGTATGCAGCAAACCCATAATACACCCAGGATATAAACACAAACATATCCATCAGCATGTCAAACGACCCCATAAATACTAACAGAACGGCCCAAATACATTGCAGCCAAAGCGCATTCATCGGAGTGCGATATTTCTTACTAACCTTATCAGTAAAATGGAAGAAATGTTTCTCTTCAG
>JAFAKI010000112.1 GCA_019235595.1 Mucilaginibacter sp.
AATTAAAGCATTTCAATACACTAGCCGAGCGTTTTGGTATTCACTTTAATGATGACCTGCGCAACCATGTAAAGGATGACCAGCATTTTAAAGACGGAACATTGATGGTTGACGAAGGGAACCCTGTATTGGTGACGGCCAGAAAAATATTCATGAAAGATATCTGCTCCCTCACCCTCAGCTTCCCGGCTGAACCGGTTTTGATGGATGGTAATGCCGTTATTATTGCGGTTTGCCGGTATGGCCGGGGCACTGTATTAGCTGTTGGCGATCCCTGGGTGTATAATGAATATACCAATGGACGGTTGCCGAAAGGGTATGAAAATGATAAAGCTGTGAATGATTTGGCGCAATGGTTGATAGCGCAGATACCAGAGAAAGAGTGAACACGATTTTTAGGATTTATAAGATTTTCAAGATAATCGTGAAAATCCCTTAATCATGTAAATCGTGTTCAGATCTTATAATAATAACGTATCCACCCTGTGCGCATGCACAATATTATCGCAGGGCGACCAGGAGAATATGGTAAACTGACCGTCTTGAGAAGCTACCAGTGCAAAGGCATCGCGCTGATCGTGAACAAACTGAGCTGCGGCAAAGTGGCGTGTGCCACCTTCCTGCCCGGGAGCTACTAATTGGGCTTCGCTGTCAATAATAGGCTCGGTCACCATAATTTCTTTGACGGTTTCACTACCATGCGGGCGGGATATCTTTGCACCGAAAGCCAAAAGCTCATGCCTGTCGTTAATAATGGTGGCGCCATCTACCGCAGTAAGACCGGCAATGCAAGCTATTTCTTTTGAAAATTCCTCTTTCCACAAGGTCAGGTTGTGGTCATTTATACTTTGTACCATCAGGTTGGCGAGGCCATTAAATGATGGCGAAATTTCATAAGATATCGGATGAATGATGGATTCGCGCCATTTATCATTGTCCGAAGGTACGATCAGTAGTAATCCGCCATGGCCATGCGCACGCATAGATACTGCGAGTTGCACATGAACATTAACAGGGTTATTCCATGATAATTGCGATGAAAAACCAAGTAAGGACGATAAAAGCGCAGGGCAATCGGGGAAATTAATGCTCTGTTCATCCACTACCTTTACTTCGTCGCCCTTTAAAACGGCAACGTTCACATACTTTCCGAAACCATCCACGCGACGGTGTTTGACCACCAGTAATCCGGGTTCTATTACCTCCAGCACAAAACAAAATCCGGGGATATCGTGTGTAGTGCCCCAAATGTACAGGTCCTCATCTTCCTGCCAAACACCCAGGTGAATGCCCGATCGTTCAACCGCAGGTGCAAGTTTGATCAGAGCTTCGGTATTAAGCACCAGGCGTTGTTCAAATACTAAAGGCTGGGATGATTGCTCGGGAGGAAGAAATGCCAATGATATTTTTGGCGAGCGCCCTTCTTCTTTTCTCAGGCTGGTCCAGAACGCAGTATCAATAATGGCTTCTATCGTATGTTTTTTCGGTTGGCAGGCTATACCGTCTTCACCGCGTTTGGCAGCATTTGCTATTTGCAATGCAAAATGCGATTCGATAGCACCCGATACTAAACGTGCAGCTTTATAAGATGTTTCGCTTATCATTGACCTGATCCCTGTATTCATAGATAAAATTAGATTCCCCTAATTTAATCCAAATTGCCCTACCACGATACTGATACAGCGAAATATTACTTTAATATGCCTTTTTTCGCTGTGCTTTACAAATGGCTTACCGTATCGGTCAGTTTTTTCAACTGCGGTTCATTAATGACCCGGATATTTTTACCTGCAACTTCTACCAGCTTTTCATCGGTAAATTCATTCATCACCTTAAAAAGCGTTTCATAAGAAGCCCCGGCAAACGAAGATAAGTCCTGGCGGGTGAGCTCAATTGCGATGGAACCGTCCTGATTGATACCAAACTGATTTTTTAGATTGATAAGCGCCTGTGCAATCCGGCCTTTAACCGGCATGTGAACCAGGTTGCGAACTCGTTTTTCTGACTCCTGTAGTTCATTCGCCATAAAACGCATCAGCTTGTAGGTGAGATTGTTGTTTACCTGCATGGTCGACTCGAAAAATTCCATATCGATATAGCACACCACAACAGGTTCCAATGCCGTGGCCGATACCAGGTAATTGGAGTCATCGCCCAAACCGGTATGGCCCAATATTTCTCCGGCTTTTGCAAAGCGTATGATCAGGTCTTTTTCATTATCCCATTTCTTGTGCACCTTCACATTACCGGAATAAAGAAAATAGATGCCTCTCACCAGCTCGCCTTCCCGGAAAATAGGATGACCTTTTTTGATGGAAATATTTTGTTTGTGCGCTGCAATGGCCGGAAGCCAGTCTTTTAAACAAAGACGGCACATGAAGCAGCTTTTCAGATCGCACCCGTTGTTAACTTTCATTCTCTAAAACAATACCGGGTGCAATATTAAATTTTAATGGACGACAATGGTAAAATTGGGATGAAATTATTCGTTGCAGCTGTTTAAATAGCACTCAAGCGACCATCGGCCCGAGCCTATAATTGCAAACAGTACCAATAGCACAAGTGCCACTATAGCTGATGCAAGGTCTGTATTAAATGGTGATTGTAATATATCAATGAAGAACACAGCCCCAAATACAACCGGGATCTGCATAATTGCCGAAAAACGTGTCAATATCCCCAGGGCAATCAATGTTCCGCCTACCATGTGCACGAAAGTGACATAATAAACCAGGGCCATCAGTAGCCATGGTGCGACGGTAATATCAGCGCGGGTTTCGATAATTGATTTCAAGATGGCGGTGTTCTCCATAAAGCCAAGCCCCTTTAGCAACAGAAAAATACCCAGAAATATACGGATGATATCCAGAAAGCGGGGATGGTGACTATCGCCCCATTTCTCTATTCGGTTGATCACATTCATCATAAATTTCCTTTTGTAACAAGTTTTTGACAAACCGTTATTCCAAATATAACAAAAACTTTACATTGTTCCAAGGGAATTCATAGCTAATGGCTGCTTTTGTGAGTTGATTTGAAATATTGCATAAACAATAAAAATTTATTTGTAAACTGTATTTTATGATAATAAAATATTAATTAAACAATACTTTAATTTGATTATTGTGAATTTCCTGATTAATTTTGCGTCGATTTCACGGCGTGCACTAAAACTTTTTGTCGGCCGGTGAATTCTCCTTTTATACACACATGAAAACTACAGGATACGCAAACGGCATTCCTATCTCGCCTTCATTAGATTACTTGCCGGGGAATAAAGAAGACGCTAAAAAAAGTATTGTTTTAAAGAAAAGGCTCATTACGATTTCACTCCTGTGTATTGCGGTGGCGGTAGTGATAAGTCTGATAGCCAAATTTTTAGTTTCGCTCATCAACCTGATCACCAATATCTCCTTTTATGGAACGTTCTCTTTGAAATTTCAAAGCCCTGCCTATAATCATTTGGGCTTGTGGATACTCATCATACCTGCAATAGGCGGTTTAGTGGTTGGCTTGATGGCCTTGTATGGCTCAAAGGCAATACGGGGGCACGGTATTCCAGAGGCAATGGAGCAGATATTGGTTAATCAAAGTAAAATAAAGCCGCTTATCACCTTCCTTAAGCCAGTATCATCTGCAATTGCTATCGGAACCGGTGGCCCATTTGGCGCCGAAGGTCCAATTATTGCTACGGGTGGGGCATTGGGCTCTACGCTAGGACAAATATTCAGGGTTACGTCAAACGAAAGGAAGATCATCCTGGCAGCCGGAGCTACCGCGGGTATGTCGGCCATATTTGGTACGCCGATAGCCGCTGTTTTCCTGGCTATCGAATTGCTGCTTTTTGAGTTTTCTCCTAAAGCTATTTTGCCGGTTGCTTTGGCTTGTATCACAGGTGCAGCCGGGCACCACGTGCTGTTCGAATCCGGACCGGTATTTCCAATGCCTAATATTGCAGTGCCAAACAATATCGCACTGGCTGTTTACAGTTTTATGGGAGTTATCATCGGCTTTTTGGCGATGGGGCTCACTAAGGCGGTTTACTGGATAGAAGATATGTTCGAAAAGCTGCCTATACACTGGATGTGGTGGCCCGCTATTGGTGGTTTGGCAGTAGGTGTAGTTGGTTATTTCGCACCGCATACGCTGGGCGTAGGTTACGATAATATCACTAACCTTTTATCAGGAAACCTGCCCCTTACTATAATATTAAGTTTGTGCTTCTTTAAAATTATCTCTTGGGCCATTGCATTGGGTAGTGGCACGTCAGGCGGAACGCTGGCCCCGCTGTTAACCATGGGTGGAGCAGCAGGCGCCATTCTGGGCATCGTGGTTTCCAAAAACTTTCCTGAGGTGGGTATCAGCATACCTATGGCAGCGCTCATCGGCATGTCGGCCATGTTTGCGGGGGCGTCAAGGGCTTATCTGACCAGTATCACCTTTGCGCTGGAAGCAACTATTCAATCACATGCTTTGTTGCCTTTATTAGGAGCATGTACGGCATCCTATCTTATTTCTTTCTTTCTGATGGAAAATACCATCATGACAGAGAAAATTGCCCGCAGGGGAGTGTTTACGCCAGATTCTTTTGAGCCTGATCTGTTACAGAAACTAACGGTAGTTCAATTAATGAATGAAAGTGATGTGGTACTTAACTCGCAAAACAGTATTAAAGAAGTAAAACAATGGCTGGACGAAAGTCACGACCAAAGCAATTACTTTATGACAGTAGATAATGATGGCT
The DNA here is from genome assembly GCA_019235595.1 of Mucilaginibacter sp. Taxonomy (GTDB): domain Bacteria; phylum Bacteroidota; class Bacteroidia; order Sphingobacteriales; family Sphingobacteriaceae; genus Mucilaginibacter. The sequence continues at coordinate 4,745 of JAFAKI010000112.1, forward strand.
CCTATTCGGGCGTTTTGAAACGGACAGACCTGTTCACGCCGGAGGTTAAGGCTGATCCCACCATAAAAGATATTATGAAACCGGTGCATTTATTTCTCAAAAACAACGATACTTTACGCACGGCGGTTGAGCTAATGGCCAGGCACGATACAGAAGCCCTGCCAGTGGTAACCGCAAAAGGCGGCAAAATAATAGGTATGCTTACTTATCATGATGTCCTGACAGCCTACAAACATCATATCGAAGAAAATGAAACCGCAAATACGCAAATTTCGCTTAAGCGCCGGAGGATGAAAATGCTGATCAGAGGAAAAAAGCTAATCCACATCAATGACGTGTCAAAATAACAATAATTAACAATTGTAAATTACTACCTTCCGAATAACAGCGAATTGTGAAATGAATGTCTCCTTTATAAAAGGGAGGAATTTTTTTATTTTTTATAGCTGCTGTCAATAATTATTTAAAATAAATTTGACATTTTATAAGTGTTATTTATACATTTATAACCATGAAACCTAGATTATTTTTGGCATTGGTGCTGGGCGCCCTTTGCCTTCGTGCTTCTGCGCAAAAAACTGCGACTGCTGATATTAGCAATGATTCAAAATTAACGGTCAGCCGTTTTATTTACGGTCAGTTTGCCGAACATTTAGGACGCGGCATATACGGTGGCTTTTGGGTAGATAAAGACTTGCCTGTGGAGAAGCAGGACCGCATTCGCCTTGATGTTGTAAACGCATTAAAGAAAATAAAAATTCCTGACTTGCGCTGGCCAGGCGGTTGTTTTGCCGATGAGTACCATTGGCGCGATGGTATCGGTCCGCGCGATCAACGCCCTAAGATGGTAAACACCAATTGGGGCAACGTAACCGATGATAACAGCTTTGGTACCCATGAGTTTCTGGACTTGTGTAAACTGATCGGTTGTGAACCCTACATTGCAGGTAACGTGGGCAGCGGAACGGTAGAAGAGATGGCCAAATGGATAGAATACCTTAACCTGGATGGCGAAAGTACCATGGCTGAACTAAGAAAAAAGAACGGTCACCCAGAGCCATACAAGGTTACTTTTTGGGGCGTGGGCAATGAGAGCTGGGGCTGCGGTGGTAGCATGACACCGGAGTATTATTCTGACTTATATAAGCGATATGCTACTTATGCCAGAAATTATCCGGGTGCGC